>NZ_JBHUDX010000010.1:0-24786 GCF_042678285.1 Streptomyces caeni | reverse complement strand
CCCGCGGGGTGCGCTCCGGCGGGCGACGGGGGGAAGGCGGGGCCGTGAACGCGGCCGCCGGCCCCCGCCGTACCGAAGGGCTCCTGCTCGGGCTCGCCGCGGGCGACGCCGCCGGGTGGCCCGCCGCCCGGCACCGGGCCGCCCGGATGCCCGAGTGGACCCGGCGGCTGACCCGGGAGCTGGACACCTTCGCCGAGCAGAACGCGACCACCACCCTGCCCGTCCCCATCGCCCTCAACCAACCGCCGGAACCGCTCAGGCTCGGGCCGTCGGACGACGCCGAGTGGGCGGCGTTCGCCGCGGAGGCCGTGCTGCGGGCCGGGGACGACGGCGCACTCGGCGACCTCGGACGGCAGCGGCGGATGCGCGCGGCCATCGACCTGTCCTGGAACGCCGTCGCCAGCGAGGTCGCCGCCGCGGCCGAGCGCGCGCCCGAGGTCGAGTCGGCGCTCCTGCCGCTGCGCGCCCGTATCTCCGTACGCGCGGGGCTCGGCAACCTCGCCGCCGGTCTGCGGCCGCCCGCCACCGGTCACGACAACCCGCACTACTTCGACGACGCGGCCTGCGTGCGGGCCTGCGTCCTCGCGGTGGCACATCCGGGCGATCCCCGACTCGCCGCGGAACTCGCCGAGTTCGACGCCCGCTACACGCAGGACGGCGACGGTGTGCACGGCGCGCGCGCCATGGCCGCGGCCCTCTCACTCGCTCTGACCGGGGAGGCCGTGGACACCTGCGTGGCGGCCGCCCTGGCGGAACTCCCCGAGTCGACCGAGATCGGCCGCAACGCCCGGCACGCGCTGCTGCTGGCCCGCGACAGCGACGGAACCTTCTCCGTCGTGCCGTTGCTGGAACACCAGATCGTCGACCACGTCTACAGCTACGGCATCGCGGCCGCGGAGACCGTCCCGGTCGCACTCGCGCTGGCGACGGCGGCGCACGGCCGGATCGCGGAGGCGGTGCCCGCCGCGGCCTGCCTGTCACGGGTCGCCGACTCCGCCCCGGCGCTGACGGGCGCCCTCACGGGTGCCCTGGGCGGCGGCGATGCGATCCCGCCCGCCTGGCGCGACGCCTGCCGCACCCTCTCGGGCTGTGCCCTCCCCCGCCTGACCGGCACCGACCTCGTACACCTCGCCGAACTCCTGGAGGCAACGGAACTGGTCACTCCAGGTGGATGATTCGGGCATGACGCCCACTCCTGACGAGACACTCACTCCCGACGAGACGCACGTTTCCGACGAGAGGCCCACCTCCGTCGGACAGCCCGCGCCCGGCGCGACGCCCACTCTCGGTGAACGCATCACCGGCGCCCTGGTCGGCGCTGCCGTCGGCGACGCCCTCGGCGGGCCCGTCGAGGGCCGCTCCCCAGAGGAGATCGTCGAGCGGCACGGCGGCCGCGTGCACGGGATCGTCGGGCCCTGGCACGGTGACGCCTGGCGCACGGCCCGCCCCATCGCCCCGTACCACAAGGGCGACGGCCATGTCACCGACGACACCTTGATGACCCATGCGCTGGTCCGCGTGTACGCGGCCGTCCGCGACCACCTCGACGCCTACGCGATCGCCGACCACCTGGTCCCCGACCTGATGGCCAACCCCCGCTGGATTCCGGAACTCGAGGCGGAGGCGATCCCGCTCCAGCGGGTCTTCCTCGCGGAGAAGTGGCTGGTGGCCCGGCTGCACTACGGCCATGCCGACCCCCGCGAAGCCGGCGTCGGCAACATCGTCAACTGCGGTGCCACGATGTACATGGCGCCGGTCGGCCTGGTCAACGCGGCCCATCCGGCGGGTGCGTACGCCGAGGCGCTGGACATCGCGGGCGCGCACCAGTCGTCGTACGGCAGGGAGGCCGCGGGCGTCTTCGCGGCGGCGGTCGCCGCGGCCTGCGCGCCCGGTGCGAGCCCCGACTCGGTCGTGGCGGCGTGCCTGTCGCTGGCGAAGGACGGGACGCGCGCCGCCATCGAGACGGTCTGTGAGACGGCCTCCCGCCACTCGGACTTCGAGTCGGCGCTGCTCCCGCTGCGGGAGGCGGTGGCGCCCTACGACACGGTGGGCCCCGACTACCGGACGCCGTCCCTGGGGGCCCGGCGCCCGTCCCGGCTGCACACCATCGAGGAACTCCCGGTGGCACTGGGCATGGTGGTGGTGGCCCGCGGCGACTACCGCCATGCGGTGCTCGGTTCGGTGAACTACGGCCGGGACTGCGACTCCATCGCGACGATGGCGGGCGCGATCACGGGGGCGCTGGGCTCGGGGGTCCCGTCGTACTGGGCGAAGACGGTCGCCGAGGCGAGCCGCCTCGATCTGCACGCGCCGGCAGGCACGCTCACGGAGGTCGCACGGGAGATCTTCGCCCGGGACGTGCACCGTCGCCGGGCCCACGAGGCGGCGTTCGCCGGGATCGGGGGCTGAGGTGCTCCGACTGACCTGGGCGCAGCCGGAGGACCTGCTCGGCCACGAGCTCCGCCAGGCGGAACAGGACGGCCGGGAGCCGTCCGTGATCGCGGCGCGGTGGACGGCGGCGGGCGGTCCGCCGGCGCCGGACCGCGCCGGGGCGTCACCGGTGCCGGTGTCCCCGTACCTGCGGCTCCTCGCGCAGGACCTGCTGGACGAACTCGCCGACCTGCCCAGCAGTTTGACGGAGCGGGAGCCGACGGACCTGGAGCGCATCAAGGCGCTGTGCCCCGACTGGCCGGTCCGCGGACCCGGCCCGAGGGCGACGGGCCCCACTCGTTCGTCCGCGGCCCCTGCCGAGACACGCCTGGAGGCCGCATGGCTCGGCCGGGCCGCCGGCTGCCTCCTCGGCAAACCCGTCGAGAAGCTCCCCCTCGACGGAATCCGCCGACTCGCCCGGGCCACCGGCAACTGGCCGCTGAGGACCTGGTTCACAGCGCGGGGAGTGCCCCCGGAACTGGTGGCGGCCCACCCCTGGAACCGCCGCTCCGCGGCGACCTCCCTCGCCGAGAACATCGACGGCATGCCCGAGGACGACGACCTCAACTACGCGCTGCTGAACCTGCTGTTGCTCCAGCGATACGGCAGGGGCTTCACCACCGCCGACGTGGCACGGCTCTGGCTCGACGAACTCCCCGCCGGCCGCACCTTCACCGCCGAACGCGTCGCCTACCGCAATCTCCTCTCCGGCGTCGAGCCCCCGCGCACCGCCCGCCACCGCAACCCGTTCCGCGAGTGGATCGGCGCCCTGATCCGCGCCGACGTGCACGGCTGGACGAACCCCGGCGACCCGGCCGCCGCCGCCGAACAGGCCCACCGCGACGCCACCCTCACCCACACCGCGAACGGCGTCCACGCGGCGATGTTCACGGCCGCCGCCGTCGCCGAGGCGGCCACCGGCGCCCACGACGTCCACCACTGCCTGCGCACCGGCCTCTGTGTCGTCCCGCCCGGCTCCCGGCTCGCACGCGCCGTACGCCACGCGGTCCGGCTCGCCCGCGGCACGGAGGACTTCGACTCGGTCGTCGACGAACTCCACGCCAGGCACCGCGCGTACCACTGGGTCCACGCCGTCCCCAACACCGCGCTGATCGCCGCGGCCCTCACCCACGCCGACGGCGACTTCACGGGCTCCATCTGCCGGGCGGTGGCCGGGGGCTGGGACACCGACTCGACCGGCGCGACGGCCGGCAGCATCGCGGGGCTGCTGGCCGGAGGCCCCCGGGCGCTGCCCGACCGCTGGACGACCCCGCTCAAGAACCGGCTGGCCACGTCCGTCGGCGACTTCAACGGCATCGGTTTCGACACCCTGGCCCACCTCACCCACCGGGAATCCCTTCGCTCATGACCCCTCCCCTCACCGGCCTGCGCGTCCTCGATCTCGCGACCCTCTTCGCCGGCCCCCTCGCCGCCACGCTGCTCGGTGACTTCGGTGCCGAGGTCATCAAGATCGAGCATCCGTCCCGGCCCGACCCCTCACGCGGGCACGGCCCGGCGAAGAACGGGGTGGGCCTGTGGTGGAAGCTGCTCGGCCGCAACAAGCGGGCGATGACACTGGACCTGTCGAAGCCCGGCGGCCGGACGACGCTGCTGCGTCTCGCCGCCGGCGCCGACGCGGTCATCGAGAACTTCCGCCCGGGCACCCTGGAGAAGTGGGGCCTGGGCTGGGAGGAGCTGTCCGCCGCCAACCCCCGTCTGGTGCTGGCCCGGGTGACCGCCTTCGGCCAGTTCGGCCCGTACGCGCACCGCCCCGGCTTCGGCACGCTGGCCGAGGCGATGAGCGGGTTCGCGGCGATCACCGGGGAGCCGGACGCGCCCCCGACGCTCCCGCCGTTCGGGCTGGCCGACTCGATCGCCGGCCTGGCGACGGCGTACGCGGTGATGACGGCCCTCGCGGCCCGGGACCGCACCGGCGCCGGCCAGGTGGTGGACATGGCGATCATCGAACCGATCCTCATGGTCCTCGGCCCGCAGGCGACCTGGTACGACCAGCTGGGCCATGTGCAGCCACGCACCGGCAACCGCTCCCAGAACAACGCCCCGCGCAACACCTACCGCACCGCGGACGGCCACTGGGTCGCCGTCTCCACCTCCGCGCAGTCCGTCGCCGAGCGGGTGATGCGCCTGGTCGGTCGCCCGGACCTGGCCGACGAGCCGTGGTTCGCGACGGGTACCGGGCGGGCCCGCCATGCGGACGTGCTCGACGCGGCGGTCGGCGGATGGATCGCCCGCCGCACGCGCGCCGAGGTCCTGGAGGTGTTCGATAAGGCGGAGGCCGCGGTGGCGCCGGTCCAGGACGTACGGGATGTGATGACCGACCCGCAGTACACGGCCCTGGAGACGATCACCACGATCCCCGACGATCCCGAGCTGGGCCGGCTGCGCATGCAGAACGTCCTGTTCCGCCTCTCCGCGACGCCCGGCACGATCCGCTGGGCGGGCCGCCCGCACAGCGCCGACACGGACGCGGTCCTGACCGAGCTCGGGCTCACCGGCCCGGAGATCACCGCGCTCCGGGCGGAGGGCGCCCTGTGACCGTGGGAGGAGCCTTCCCCCCGCTGACCTTGCTGTACGCGCCCGGGGACCGCCCGGAGACGGTCGGCAAGGCCCTGGTGTCCGGGGCGGACGTGGTGCTGATCGACCTGGAGGACGCGGTCGCCCCCGACCACAAGGAGTACGCGCGGACGGCGACGGCGGAACGGCTGTCGCAGCGCCCCCCGGTGCCGGTGCACGTCCGGGTGAACGCACTGGACAGCCCCTGGGCGGAGGCGGACCTGGCGGCGCTGACCGCCCTGCCCGGACTGTCGGGGCTGCGCCTGCCGAAGGTGACGTCTGCGTCGGACGTGGTCCGCGTCGCGGAGCGGGCGGTCTCCGCGGGGGGCGGCGCGATCCCCCTCCATGCCCTCCTGGAGACAGCCCTGGGTGTGGAGCGGGCGTTCGCGATCGCCTCGGCGCACCCGGCCGTACGGGGCATCGCGCTGGGCGAGGCGGATCTGCGGGCGGACCTGGGGGTGCGCGAGGACGCGGGTCTGGACTGGTCACGCTCGCGTGTGGTGGTGGCCGCGCGGGCGGCGGCGCTGCCTCCGCCGGCGCAGTCGATCCACCCGGACATCCGGGACCTGGAGGGCCTGGCGGCCTCCTGCGCCCATGGCCGCACCCTGGGCTTCCTGGGCCGCGCCGCGATCCACCCCCGGCAGCTGCCCGTCATCGAGCGGGCCTACGCGCCCACCGCAAAGGAGATCTCCCGCGCGGAGGAGGTCCTGAAGGCCGCGGCCAGGGACCAGGGCGCCCAGGCCCTCCCCGACGGGCGGTTCATCGACACGGCGGTGGTGCGGGAGGCTCATCTGACACTGTCCCTGGCCCGGCGGCGGCGGTGAGAAGCCGGACCGCCGCGGCCGGGGTTTCCCCTCCGGGAACGGACCAGGGCGCCGTACCGGGCGATACGGCGCACCCGGCCGGGTGCGTACGGTCCTCAGACCCTCTTGGCCGACTCGGCCTCGTCCTGCCCGGCCCCGGCCTTCTCCGCGTCCGTTGCCTCGGCGGCCCCAGCGGTCCCGGCGGCCCCAATCGCTCCGGCCGCGTCATCCGTCCCGGCCGCGTCATCCGTCTTGACGGTCTTGACGGTGCCGGCGCTCTCGGCGGCGGCAGCGGTCTTGCCAGCATCAGCGCCCTCGGCGGCTTCCGCCGCCTCCGTGGTCTGTCCGGTCTTCGGGGCGTCCGCGGCCCCCGGAGCGTCCGAAGCCTCCGCGGACGTCGTCTTCTCGTCCGTGGCCTGCGGCTTCTTCTGCTGCTCCGCAGCATCCCCGTCCGGCACCCCACCACCGGAGGCATCCTCGCCCGTGGCCTCAAAGGCGCCCGGCTCGACCACTTCCTCCCGGCCGGGCCGCAGCCGGGCCGACACCACGAGGTAGATCACGGCGAGCAGGAACACCCCGAGCGCGGTCCAGTCGTTCAGCCGCAGACCGAGGATGTGGTGCGCGTCGTCGACCCGCATGTACTCGATCCAGCCACGACCCACGCAGTACGCCGCCACATACAGCGCGAACGCCCGCCCGTGCCCCAGCGTGAAGCGGCGGTCCGCCCAGATCACCAGCAGCGCGACGCCGATGCACCACAGCGACTCGTACAGGAAGGTCGGGTGGTAGTAGCCCGGGACCCGTCCGTCGGTCGACGAGGTGATGTGCAGTGCCCAGGGGACATCCGTCGGCCGTCCGTACAACTCCTGGTTGAACCAGTTGCCCCAGCGTCCGATCGCCTGGGCGAAGGCGATGCCGGGCGCGACGGCGTCCGCGTACGCGGGCAGCGGGATGCCCCGGCGCCGGCAGCCGATCCACGCGCCGACCGCCCCGAGCGCCACCGCGCCCCAGATTCCGAGCCCGCCCTGCCAGATCTTGAAGGCGCCCACCCAGTCACGGCCCTCGCTGAAGTACAGCTCGTAATCCGTGATCACGTGGTAGAGGCGCCCGCCGACGAGGCCGAACGGCACCGCCCAGACCGCGATGTCGGCCACCGTGCCGGCTCGGCCGCCCCGGGCGATCCAGCGCTTGTTGGCGAGCCACACGGCTACGAAGACACCGATGATGATGCAGAACGCGTAGCCGCGCAGCGGGATGGGGCCGAGATGCAGCACCCCGCGCGACGGGCTGGGAATGTAGGCAAGTTCCATGGCAGGACCGACGCTACCGTGCCGGAAGCGCGGGGTGGCAACCCGCACCGGCTACGGGTCCATAACGTACGGTACCCGCGCCGGCGGGCCGGGATACCGCCCGGCCCGCCTCAGCGTTTGGTGGCCGCCTCCACCATCAGCTTCAGTTTCGCCGGTGTCATCGTCCGGTCGGCGTAGATGTTCTTCCCGCCGAACAGCACGGTCGGCGTGCCCGGGAAGCCGCCCTTCCGGAAGGCGGCGTTCGATTTCGCCACCCAGCCGTTGTGCTTGCCGTCCTCGACGCATTTCCGGAACGCCGGTGTGTCCAGACCGGGCACCTTGCCCGCCAGCCCGATGAGCTTGTCGTCGTCGCCGAACGAGTCCTGGGTCTCCTGGGGCTGGTTCCGGTACAGCGTGTCGTGGTAGCTCAGGAACTTGCCGGCGTCCTGGGCGCACGCCGCCGCGTTGGCCGCGCGACGGGATCCGCTGCCGCCCAGGTTTCCGTCGATGAGCGTGACGAGGTGGTACTCGACCTTGAGCTTTCCGGCGTCGACCAGTTGGTGGATCGTCGGGCGGTAGGCCGTCTCGAACGCCGCGCAGGCCGGGCAGCGGAAGTCCTCCCACACCGTGAGGGTCGACTTGGCGGAGTCCCGGCCGACCGGGATCGCGAGACCGTCCTTGCCCACCGCCCCCGAGGGAGCCACGGCGGGCCCCGCGGAGTCGCTCTGCTTGCCGCCCTTGCCGGCGTTCGCCGCAAGGACGCCCACCACCGCCGCCAGGGCCAGGACGCAGACGACCGAGGCGCCCACGATCAGCGCCCGGCGGCGCTTGTCCGCGGCCCGCTGCTTCTCTCGCTCGATCGCCATCCGCTCACGGGCGGTGCGCTTTCCGTCACGGTTCTTCTCGCTCACATGGGGCAGAACGAACCGGGGAGGCGCAGCGCGCCTCCCCGGCCCCAGGTCCACCCCTTCGGGTGAGGGGAATGGCCTCCCGGCCACCCCCGCCGCGTCAGGCGGCGCCGCGGACGCCTTCGGCCAGCTCGCCCGCCAGGGCGCGCACGGCCGCCAAGGCCGCCGCCTCGTCCTCCGCGTCCAGGATCCGCTTCACGAACGCCGAGCCCACGATGACACCGTCGGCGAACCCGGCCACCTCGGCCGCCTGCGCGGCATTGGAGACGCCGAGGCCGACGCAGACCGGCAGCCCGGTGGTCGCCCGGGTGCGGCGGACCAGGTCCTGGGCCTGCGCGCCGACGGACTCGCGGGTGCCGGTGACGCCCATGAGCGAGGCCGCGTAGACGAAGCCGGAGCCCGCCGCGGTGATCGCGGCGAGCCGCTCGTCCCTGCTGCTGGGCGCGACCACGAAGACCGTGGCGAGCCCGTGCTTCTCGGCGTGCTCCCGCCACAGGGCCGACTCCTGCACGGGCAGGTCCGGCAGGATGCAGCCTGCGCCGCCCGCCTCGGCCAGCTCGGCGGTGAAGCGCTCGACGCCGTAGCGGTCGATCGGGTTCCAGTACGTCATCACGAGCACCGGCTTGCCGGTCGCCGCGTACGCCTCGCGGACCGTGCGCATGACGTCGGCGATCTTGACGCCGCCGCGCAGGGCGATGTCGTCGGCGGTCTGGATGACGGGACCGTCGAGGACGGGGTCGCTGTGCGGCAGGCCCACCTCGACGATGTCGGCGCCGCCGTCGAGGACCGCCCTGATCGCCGCGATGCCGCCGTCGACGGTCGGGAAGCCGGCCGGCAGGTAGGCAATGAGCGCGGACCGCCTCTCCGCCTTCGCGGCGGCCAGGGTGTCGGACAGCAGCCGGATGTTGCCGCTCACTTGGCGTCCCCCTCGATCTCGGCGGTGCGGCTGTCGGCGTCCGCGGCGACGGACGCGTCGGTGTCGTACAGGCCGAAGTAGCGGGCGGCCGTGTCCATGTCCTTGTCGCCGCGGCCGGACAGGTTGACCACGATCAGCCCGTCCCTGCCCAGCTCCCTGCCGACCTCCAGGGCGCCGGCGAGCGCGTGGGCGCTCTCGATGGCCGGGATGATGCCCTCGGTGCGGGACAGCAGGCGCAGGGCCTGCATCGCCGCGTCGTCGGTGACGGCGCGGTACTCGCCGCGGCCGCTGTCCTTGAGGTAGGCGTGCTCGGGGCCGATGCCCGGGTAGTCGAGACCCGCCGAGATCGAGTACGGCTCGGTGATCTGGCCCTCCTCGTCCTGCAGCACGTACGACCGGGAGCCGTGCAGGATGCCGGGCTCGCCGGCGCTGAGGGTGGCGGCGTGCTCGCCGGTCCCGATGCCGTGGCCGGCGGGCTCGCAGCCGATGAGGCGCACGGACGGGTCGGGGATGAAGGCGTGGAAGAGCCCGATGGCGTTGGAGCCGCCGCCCACACAGGCGACGGCGGCGTCGGGCAGGCGCCCGGCGCGCTCCACGAGCTGCCGCCGGGCCTCGACCCCGATGACCCGGTGGAAGTCGCGGACCATGGCGGGGAAGGGGTGGGGACCGGCCACGGTGCCGAAGAGGTAGTGGGTGTGGTCGACGTTGGCGACCCAGTCGCGGAACGCCTCGTTGATGGCGTCCTTCAGGGTGCGCGAGCCGGACTTCACGGCGACGACCTCGGCGCCGAGCATCCGCATGCGGGCCACGTTGAGGGCCTGGCGCCTGGTGTCGATCTCGCCCATGTAGATCGTGCACTGGAGCCCGAACAGTGCGCAGGCGGTCGCGGTCGCGACGCCGTGCTGGCCGGCGCCGGTCTCCGCGATCACCCGGGTCTTGCCCATGCGCCGGGTGAGCAGGGCCTGCCCGAGCACATTGTTGATCTTGTGGGATCCGGTGTGGTTGAGGTCCTCGCGCTTGAGGAACACCCGGGCGCCGCCGGCGTGCTCGGCGAACCGCGGCACCTCGGTCAGGGCACTGGGCCGGCCGGTGTAGTTGACGAGCAGGTCGTCGAGCTCGCGGGCGAACTCGGGGTCGGTCTTCGCCTTGTCGTATTCGACGGCGACCTCGTCCACGGCGGCGACGAGGGCCTCCGGGATGAACTTGCCGCCGTACGCGCCGAAGTAGCCCTCGGCGCTGGGAACCCGGCCTTCGGGGTCGGGAATGAAGAACTCGCTGGGCATGCGGTTACCTCGCAGGGGCGTGCTGCCCCGGGTTGGTCGGACGGGAGTCACGTCGGTGACGTGCGCGCGTCGTCCCCCGCGTCTGCCGCCGGCCGCCGCCCGTCATCGCGGGAGGCGGGGAGCGGCGGGCGGAGCGGTCCGGCCCGTGTGGCGGACGGCGTCCGGCTCAGGCCGGCCGCCGGCGAGCGGCGCGCACGCGGAAGCGCCATCGCCTGCCGTTCACCTGGCCCGGCTCGTCACCGATGACGTACCGCACCCGTCGCCCGTGCACGCGCCGCGCGGGCGCCCGGCAGCCGCGCGGCCGGCATCCGCGGGCGAGGCGGGCGTACGGATCCCTGGTCGCCATGGTGATCGTGAGCATCATCAGCGCCAACCCTACCGGGGTGTCAGCCCCGCCCGTGCCGCAGCGCCGGGTGCGCGCCCGCCGCCACCAGGTCGGCGACCGCCGTCTTCGGATCGCGGCCGGTCACCAGCGACTCGCCCACGAGCACCGCGTCGGCACCCGCGTTGGCGTACGCGATCAGGTCGTGCGGCCCGCGGACGCCGGACTCGGCGACCTTCACGATCCCCGCGGGGACCTCGGGGGCGACCCGCTCGAACGTGGAGCGGTCGACCTCCAGGGTCTTGAGGTTGCGGGCGTTGACGCCGATCACCTTCGCGCCGGCGTCCGCCGCCCGGTCGACCTCCTCCTCGTCGTGCACCTCGACGAGCGCCGTGAGCCCGATGGACTCGGCGCGCTCGATGAGGGACTCGAGGGCGGGCTGGTCGAGGGCGGCGACGATCAGCAGCGCGAGGTCCGCGCCGTACGCCCGCGCCTCCCACAGCTGGTAGGAGGTGACGATGAAGTCCTTGCGCAGCACCGGGATGTCGACCCGGGCCCGCACGGCCTCCAGATCGGCCAGCGAGCCGCCGAAGCGGCGCTGCTCGGTGAGCACGGAGATGACGGCGGCGCCGCCCGCCTCGTAGTCCGCCGCGAGACCCGCCGGGTCGGCGATCGCCGCGAGCGCCCCCTTGGACGGGCTGGACCGCTTGACCTCGCAGATCACCTTGACCCCGTCACCGCGCAGGGCGGCGAGGCCGTCCCTGGCCGCGGGCGCCTTCGCCGCGCGCTCCTTGAGCTCGTCGAGGCTGACGCGCGCCTGCCGCTCCGCGAGGTCGGCACGGACTCCGTCGATGATCTCGTCGAGCACACTCACGCGAGCGGCCCCCTTCCTGGCGGTTGACGATTCAAGCGGCTCAACCGGATTGAGCCTCGGCCCACGGGGACCGCTTGTCGGACGAAACCGATGGTCACTGTGATGGTATCCGGAGGAGGGCGTAGGCCTCGCATCCGGTTGACACCGGTCCCACTACCTGGACATTCGTCAGTTGATCAAGGATGTAGCCAGCCACCGGACGGCAGGTTCCGGACAACCGTGAAGACCAGCAGCAACGCGCCCAGGCTCCACAGGTGCACCGGCCGGAGGTCGATCCACAGCGGCCGTCCCCGCACCGCGCGGACCACCCACACGGCCCACAGCACGGCGAAGACCGGATAGCCGACGGCGGCCAGGGCGTTGTCCTGGAGCGCCGTCAGGACGTCCCCGTGCACTAAGGCGTGCGCACCGCGCAGCCCGCCGCAGCCGGGGCAGTACACGCCCGTGATGCGCAGCAGCGGGCAGGCCGGGTAGTGCCCGGGCTCGTTGGGGTCCACGGCCCCGACGTACGCGAAGGCCGCGACGACACTCGCGAGCACCCCGGCGGGGACAGCGGCACGCCGGAGCGCGGCGGCTGCCCCGGGGTCCGTACGGGACGCGGTCACAGGAGCGGATTCGGCGTTCACACCTCGCATTCTGCCCGTCCCGCGCCCGGTTCGCCCACCGCGCCGCGGACACGCGGGAGGCGGCCCCCGCGCTCAGGGCAGGGGCCGCCTCTCGTGCACAGTCCGGGGAGGGCTCAGCGCTCCGTCGCGCTCGTCGGCTGGTGCGTCGGCTTCGGCTGGCCGAGGCCCATCTGCCGCATGATGCCGCCGACGACGGCGCCGGCGCCGATCAGCGCCATGCCCGCCCAGAAGCCGATGGGCTGGTCCATAACGGTGAAAGCGCTCGCGACGCAGAAACCGATGAAGGCGATGATGACGCCGGTCCAGGCGGCCGGGGTGTGACCGTGGCTGCTGCCCGCCATGACTTGCTCCTCGTTAGCTGAATGTGCACGTGTGAGTCGGACGCTCGGCGACCATTGTCCCGTACCCGCGCGTATGAGGTGACTCGGGGTCGCCCTCGCATGACGGTGGGCCGTTCAGGCACCGGTCGGGTCCTCGCCCCGGTCGAGTGCCTTCCACAGGTCCTCGGGGCGGTCCGGGTCGACCGGCCCGGTCCTGCGCGGACCGGGCGTGCCGCCGCGCTCGTAGCGGCCGGACATCGCCGGCCACAGCCGGCCGTGGCGCAGGGCGAGCAGCCCGGCGAGAAGGACGAGCGCCCCGCCGGCCGCCGTGATGTACGGCCAGACGGTGTGGGTGAGCGCGGCGGCGGTCGCGGCGGTGTCGCCGGCCGCCTGGGCCGCCTTCTCGTCCAGCGCCGAGTTGTCGCCGGCGCCGAGGAGCGCCGCGGCGACGGTGCCCGCGCCGGAGAGCGCGAGCAGCCCGGAGACGAGCAGACGGCCGGTGCTGCGGACGGCGAAGACGGCGACGAGCGCGGCGAGGCCCACGACGGCGAGGGCCGCGGGCACGCCCGTGACGTCGCTTCCCTTGGCGGTCAGCGGGAAGTCCCCGCCGGCCACCGCCACGGTCCCCGAGGACCAGCTCTGCCGGGAGGAGAGCAGCACCACGGCCGCGCCTGCCGCCCCGCTCAGCAGGGCGAGGGCGAGGCTGCGGCGGCCGGAGCGCGTGGGCGCGGCGGCCTCGGATCGGGGGTGAGGTACGGCAGTCACGTAGTCCACTATCGCCTGAGCCCCGGGCGAGCCATCACCCGGGACCCCTTGCCGGCCCATCGGCCCGTCGGTTCACCGGCCGAGCCGGTTCGCCGTGTGGACTGCGCGCAGCACCGCCGCCGCCTTGTTGCGGCACTCGGTGTCCTCGGCGACCGGGTCGGAGTCGGCGACGATGCCCGCGCCCGCCTGGACGTACGCGGTGCCGTCGCGCAGCAGGGCCGTCCGGATGGCGATGGCGGTGTCGGAGTCGCCGGCGAAGTCGAGATAGCCGACGCAGCCGCCGTACAGGCCCCGCCTGGACGGTTCGAGTTCGTCGATGATCTGCATCGCACGTGGTTTGGGCGCGCCGGAGAGCGTGCCGGCCGGAAAGCAGGCCGTCAGGACGTCGAACGCCGTGCGGCCGCGGGCGACCCGGCCCGTCACGGTGGAGACGATGTGCATCACGTGCGAGTACCGCTCGACGGACATGAAGTCGACGACCTCCACCGAGCCTGGCTCACAGACCCGGCCCAGATCGTTGCGCCCCAGGTCGACGAGCATCAGATGCTCGGCGCGCTCCTTCGGGTCGGCCAGCAGCTCCTCGGCGAGGGCCTGGTCCTCCTGCGGGGTGGCGCCGCGGTGCCGGGTTCCCGCGATCGGGTGAACCATCGCCCGGCCGTCCTCGACCTTCACCAGGGCTTCCGGGCTGGACCCGACGACGTCGAAACCGTCGAAGCGGAACAGGTACATGTACGGCGACGGGTTGGTGGCGCGCAGCACCCGGTACACGTCCAACGCGCCGGCCGTGCACGGTGTCTCGAAGCGCTGCGAGGGGACCACCTGGAAGGCCTCGCCCGCGCGGATGCGCTCCTTGATGTCCTCGACGGCGTCCTGGAAGTCCGTACCACCCCAGCGCGCCGTGTACTCGGGCAGCTCGGAGGGCGGGAGCACGGCGGGCGGCTGGGCGACCGGGCGGGACAGGTCGGCCTCCATCGCGTCGAGGCGGGCCACGGCGTCCGTGTAGGCCTCGTCGACGCCGGTGTCGAGGTCGTTGTGGTTGATCGCGTTGGCGATCAGCAGGACCGAGCCCTCCCAGTGGTCCATGACGGCGAGGTCGCTGGTGAGCAGCATGGTCAGCTCGGGGAGCCCGAGGTCGTCGCGCTCGCCGGGTCCGATCTTCTCCAGGCGGCGCACGATGTCGTAGCCCAGATAGCCGACCATGCCGCCGGTGAAGGGCGGCAGACCCTCCTGGTGGGGCGTGTGCAGGGTCTCGATGGTGGCCCGGAGGGCGGCCAGCGGGTCGCCGTCGACGGGGACGCCGACGGGCGGAGCGCCGAGCCAGTGGGCCTGGCCGTCCTTCGCGGTGAGGGTCGCCGCGCTGCGGACGCCCACGAAGGAGTAGCGGGACCAGGAACGGCCGTTCTCAGCGGACTCCAGCAGGAAGGTGCCGGGGCGCTCGGCGGCGAGCTTGCGGTAGAGCGCGACCGGCGTGTCGCCGTCGGCCAGGAGCTTGCGCGTGACCGGGATGACGCGGCGGTCGGTGGCCTGCTTGCGGAACGTCTCGAGGTCCATGGCGGCCGACCTTACTGATCCGCGGACGGCGCGCCGGAACCGGCGTCCTTGAGCAGCACGTCGGCGTCGAAGCATGTGCGGTCGCCGGTGTGGCAGGCGCCGCCTACCTGGTCGACCTTGACCAGCACGGCGTCGGCATCGCAGTCGAGGGCGACCGACTTCACGTGCTGGAGGTGGCCGGACGTGTCGCCCTTGACCCAGTACTCCCGGCGGCTGCGCGACCAGTACGTGCACCGCCCGGTCGTCAGCGTGCGGTGCAGCGCCTCGTCGTCCATCCAGCCGAGCATCAGCACCTCCCCGGTGTCGTACTGCTGGGCGATGGCGGGGAGCAGCCCGTCTGCGCTGCGCTTGAGACGCGCCGCGATCTCGGGGTCCAGGCCGCTGGGCCTGCTGGGCGGAGGCGTGCTGGTCATGCCGCCCATTGTGCCGCGCCGCGCCGCCGTGCCCGGCCGGCGTCCGGTGGGCGGACCGTGCCCCTGGTCGTACGCTGACTGCATGTCGACCCATGCCAAGCGTGAACGACTTCTCCTCGCCGACCTGTTGGAGGCCACGGGCCCGGACGCGCACACCCTGTGCGAGGGCTGGACCACCCGTGACCTGGCCGCACATGTCGTGGTGCGCGAGCGCCGCCCCGACGCGGCCGGGGGCGCCCTCCTCAAGCAGCTCGAACCCCGGCTGAACCGGGTCATGGCCGAATACACCGACAAGCCGTACGAGGAGCTGATCCAGCTCATCCGTACGGGTCCGCCGCGGTTCTCGCCCTTCTCACTGAAGCAGATCGACGAGATGGCGAACATCGTGGAGTTCTACGTCCACACGGAGGACGTGCGCCGTGCGCAGCCCGACTGGACGCCGCGCGAGCTCGACCCGGTCTTCCAGGACGCCCTGTGGTCACGGCTGGAACGCACCGCCCGCCTGGTCAGCCGCGGCGCGCCCACGGGTCTGGTGCTTCGCCGCCCCGACGGGCAGACGGCCATCGCGCACCGGGGCACACCGGTCGTGACGGTCACGGGCGAGCCCTCCGAGCTGCTGATGTTCACGATGGGGCGGCAGCGGGTGGCGGACGTGCAGCTGGAGGGCGACAAGGACGCCGTCGCGAAGATGCAGGACGCGAAGGAGCTGGGGATCTAGGGGGTGTTTCGAAAGTCCTGTGCGGTGCCCGCGGTGTCCGGTGCGTGCTCTCGGCGTGCCGGACGAAAGCCCTCGTACTGGACGTACTCGGGGTTTCGGCCGGTGCGGCGAGTGGGGGTGCCCCCTGCTCGAAGAGCTCGGGGGAGCGTGCCGGGCGCTGTGGGTGCTGTGCGGGACTTTCGAAACACCCCCTAGGGGCGCCCGGGGCTCCGGGGCGGCCGAGGGTGGCCGAGGACGGCCGAGGACGGCCGGGCCCCTCAACGGGGAAGTTCGGCGCGGCGCAGGTCGCGCACCCCCAGGGCGATCACCCCGCCGAGGCCGCAGACCGCGGCGCTCACGGCGAACACGGGACCGGTGCCCCACAGTCCGACGGCCGCGGCGAACAGCGGCATGCTCAGCGGGGCGAGGCCGAGGCTGACGATGCTCGAGACCGAGGTGACCCGGCCGAGGAAGGCCGGGTCGGCCTGGGTCTGTACCAGGGCACCGCACAGGGCCCCGCTGAGCCCGGCGAGCAGTCCGACGAGCAGGGCCACCCCCACGGCCGCGACGACGCCGGGGACATAGGCCAGGGCCCCGATGGCGACGCAGCCCGCGAGGCACGTGTACGCGACGACGTGCCCTGCGCGCGGCAGCCGCCCCCGCACGGTCAGCACCAGTGAGGCGGCTCCCGCACCGGTGCCGAACCCGGCGACGACCCAGCCCATGCCGGAGGCGCCCCAGCCGCGCTCGTCGGCCAGCAGGGTCACGCCGACGTTGAGGGGGCCGACGAAGCCGAGGTCACCGAGGGCGATGGCCACCATCAGCGGGGTGAGGACGCGGTGGCGGCGGATGTGGTCGAGCCCGTCACGCAGGTCCCGCCATGCGGTGCCGCGTGCAGCGGCCGCGTCGTCCTGGGGCGGCTCCCGCATCCGCACGGACACCAGCAGCGGCACCGAGACCGCGATCAGCAGCCCGGCCAGCGCGAACGCGGCTGCCGCACCCCCGATCGCCACGGCGAGACCCCCGAGCGGCGCGCCGACGACGTAGCTGAAGCGGATCGCCAGACCTCGCATGCCCTGGACGCGCGCCAGCTGGTCCCGGCCGGTCACACGCGCCGGTAAGGCGCCCACGGCGGGCAGGAACACGGCGTCGACGGTGCCGAAGACCACGGCGAGCACGGCCAGCGGCCACAGACCGGGGCCGGTGGCGAACACCAGCGCCGCCAACGACAGCGCGGCCGCGCAGCGCACCACGTCGCTGCCGATGACGACCCTGCGCGGTCCCAGCCGGTCGGCGACCACTCCCCCGCCCAGCATCAGCAGGGTGCGGGGCACGGCGCTCACCGCCATGACCATTCCCGCCTGCGAGGGTGATCCGGCCCGTACCGCGGCCCAGGACAGGGCGATGTAGTGGACACTGTCGCCGACCATCGACGAGGTGTATGCGGCGAGCCAGCGCAGGACGTTGCCGTCGCGGTGGGCGGCTCTGTCCGAGACGGCGGCTTCGGGTGTGACGGTCGTGGGCACGGGAGGGGTCCTCTCAGACGCGGAACGGGAATCCGTACACATGCAGTGCGACGTTCTCGCGCCCTTCGGCGTCGCCGGCCGCCTCACGGGCGCGCCCCTGCTCGTCGTACCTCTTGAGCAGGTCGTTCAACTCCTGCTTCAGCGCGGCCAGTTCCGGGGCCGTCAGGCGCAGCAGCGACTCGCCGTCGTAGGCCGCCTCATTCCACTCCGGCCCCCAGTGAGCGCGCTCGTCGAGGTAGGTGCGGTACATCTCGGCGCGCTGTTCCAGGAAGAGCCGCGATGCCGCCAGATGCGCCGCCACCTTCTCGGGCGCATCCCGGAAGTCCTCGTCGCGCACGAAGACGCCGTCCGAGGCCGGCTGCCACCAGCGCTCGCGCGCGTCCCCGCTCCGCGGCCCCGCCTCCTCGATCAGCCCGTGCTCGGCGAGTTTGCGCAGGTGGTAGCTGACCAGGGAGACGGCCTCGTCCACCTGCTCGGCCAACTGCGAGGCGGTCGCCGCCTCGGCCACGAACAGCAGTCGGTAGAGCTTGAGGCGGAGCGGGTGGGCCAGCGCCTTCAGCGTGCCGAGATCGCTGATCCGGCGGTTCTCCTTGCGTGCCATACCCCCACGCTAGATGCAAAAGAAAAACTGCACAATAGTTTTGCGCAACTTTCCTTTCGTATCTGCGGAAGCGAAACCCCGGCCACCCACCCGGGCAGCCGGGGCTCAACAGCTTCGACGCGCCACCTGGTCAGGCGGCCCAGTCACGCAGCAACCGGGCGGCTTCGGTCAGGTCGACCTCGTCACTGCGGATGTCGGCGGCAAGTCTCGCCCAGTCGCCGGGCTGGGGATCGACCGGCGTGCCGGACCCGTCCATGTACGCGCGAACGCAGGCGACACCGGTCGATGCGTTGCAGTCCGTGAACGGCCGAAGCCGCAAGGCCGTGTGCGGGAACGTGGCCGCACGCGCCGGCGCCTCCTCGCAGTAGGGCTCACCGGCGATGCGCTCGTATCTGTGCCGCTCGGCCATGCAGTGCAGCGCCCCAGCCGCGAATCGGGGTGTTCGGGGCGAAACCTCGATCTGCACGTTGCGGATCCAGCCCGCGTCGACGTACAGCATCACCGGAGGCCCGCCGGAAAGCGCTCCTCGAAGTCCGCGATGGTCTCCCGGGCGTACTTCGCGGCTCCCTCGACGAACCGCTGCTTCTGCCGCCGCCGCACCACGTCCTCAGTCAGGATGTCATGCGCCAGTCGCTTGATCGAGACGCCCTGCTCCTTGGCCTCCGCACGCAGCTCGGCCAGCTCCTCCTCGGTGAACTCGATCACAATTCCGGTCGAACTACCGTACGGGATGCCCCGCCTCCCGCAGCGTCTGCTTCACCTCTGCGATCCGCAGGTCCCCGAAGTGGAAGACTGAGGCCGCGAGCACCGCGTCCGCACCCGCCGCGATCGCCGGCGGGAAGTCGGCCGGCCTGCCCGCGCCGCCGGACGCGATGAGGGGCACGGTCACGTGCTTGCGCACGGCCGCGATCATCTCCAGGTCGTAGCCGTCCTTGGTGCCGTCCGCGTCCATCGAGTTGAGCAGGATCTCCCCCGCGCCCAGCTCGGCGGCGCGGTGCGCCCACTCCACCGCGTCGATGCCGGTGCCGCGGCGGCCGCCGTGGGTGGTCACCTCGAAGCTCCCCGACGGGGTGCGCCGCGCGTCCACGGACAGCACCAGCACCTGCCGGCCGAACCGCTCGGCGATCTCGCGGATCAGATCCGGGCGGGCGATCGCGGCCGTGTTGACGCCCACCTTGTCGGCGCCCGCCCGCAGCAACCTGTCCACGTCCTCGGCGGAGCGCACGCCCCCGCCGACGGTGAGCGGGATGAACACCTGCTCGGCGGTGCGGCGCACCACGTCGTACGTCGTCTCGCGGTTGCCCGAGGACGCGGTGATGTCCAGGAACGTCAACTCGTCGGCGCCCTCGGCGTCGTAGATCTTGGCCATTTCGACGGGGTCGCCCGCGTCGCGCAGGTTCTGGAAGTTGACACCCTTGACGACCCGGCCGTTGTCCACGTCCAGGCAGGGGATGACTCGGACCGCCAGGGTCATGAATCCACGGCTCCTCTTGCTGCTCCGGCCTCAGAAGGCTGCTTCCCGCCTCTGAAGGCTCCTTCTAGCCTCTGAAGGCTTCCAGTTCCACTTCGACCAGGATGCGCGGGTCGACGAAGCCCTCCACGACCAGCAGGGTCGCGACCGGGCGCACCGCGTCGAACAGCTCCTTGTGGGCGCGGCCCACCTCGTCGACGTCCCTCAGATGCGCCAGGTACATCCGGGTCCGTACCACGGACTCGATGCCGAGCCCGAACTCGCCGATCGCCTCGACCGCGCCGGCGAAGGCCACCTTGGCCTGCTCGTACGGGTCGCCCTCGCCGTACAGCACCCGGCCCCGGAAGGCCGTCGTGCCCCCCACCAGCACACGGTCGCCCGCCGCGACGGCGCGTGCGAAACCGAAGGTCTCTTCCCAAGGACTTCCGCTCTGCACACGCCTCACGGTTTCGGACGTCATGACGACACAGCCTCCAGTGCCTCTTCCAGGGTGAACGCCTTCGCGTACAGGGCCTTCCCGACGATCGCGCCTTCGACACCGAGGGACACGAGGCCGGCGATCGCCCGCAGGTCGTCCAGGGACGACACGCCGCCGGAGGCCACGACCGGGCGGTCGGTGGCGGCGCAGACGTTCTTCAGCAGCTCCAGGTTCGGACCCTGCAGCGTGCCGTCCTTGGCGATGTCGGTGACGACGTACCGCGCGCAGCCCTCCTTGTCGAGGCGCTCCAGCGTCTCGTAGAGGTCGCCGCCGTCGCGGGTCCAGCCGCGTCCGCGCAGGGTGGTGCCGCGCACGTCGAGGCCGACCGCGATCCTGTCGCCGTGCTCGGCGATGACCTCGGCGACCCACCGGGGAGTCTCCAGGGCGGCCGTGCCGAGGTTCACGCGCGTGCAGCCGGTGGCCAGGGCGGCGGCCAGGGTGTCGTCGTCCCGGATGCCGCCGGACAGCTCCACCTTGATGTCCATCGCCTTCGTGACCTCGGCGATCAGCGCGCGGTTGTCGCCGGTGCCGAACGCGGCGTCCAGGTCGACCAGGTGCAGCCACTCGGCGCCCGCCCGCTGCCAGGCGAGGGCGGCCTCCAGGGGGGAGCCGTACGAGGTCTCCGTGCCGGACTCGCCGTGCACGAGGCGGACGGCCTGGCCGTCGCGGACGTCGACGGCGGGAAGCAGTTCGAGCTTGGCCATGGTCTACAGGGTTCCGATCCAGTTGGTGAGCAGCTGTGCACCGGCGTCGCCGGACTTCTCGGGGTGGAACTGCGTGGCCCACAAGGCGCCGTTTTCCACGGCCGCCACAAAGCGCTTGCCGTGCGTCGACCAGGTGACCTTGGGGGCCCGCAGCGCCGGACTGTGCGTTTCGAGCTGCCAGTCGTGGACGGCGTAGGAGTGCACGAAGTAGTAGCGCGCGTCCGCGTCCAGGCCGGCGAACAGCTCCGAGTCGGCCGGCGCCTCGACGGTGTTCCAGCCCATGTGGGGCACGATGTCGGCCTGCAGCGGCTCGACCGTGCCGGGCCACTCGTCCAGGCCCTCGGTCTCCACCCCGTGTTCGATGCCGCGCGCGAACAGGATCTGCATGCCGACGCAGATACCCATCACCGGTCGCCCGCCGGCCAGCCGCCTGCCGATGATCCAGTCGCCGCGCGCCTCGCGCAGGCCGTGCATGCACGCGGCGAAGGCGCCGACGCCCGGCACCAGCAGTCCGTCGGCGTTCATGGCCCTGTCGAAGTCACGGGTGATCTCGACGTCGGCCCCGGCGCGGGCGAGGGCGCGCTCGGCGGAGCGGACGTTCCCGAAGCCGTAGTCGAAGACGACGACGCTCCTGGCCGTGCTCAATTCCACACCTCCAGGCGCATGACGCCGGCGACGAGACACATCGCCGCGCCGACCGAGAGCAGCACGATGAGGCTCTTCGGCATCTTCTGCCGGACGAAGGAGATGATCCCGCCGACGAGGAAGAGGCCGACGACGATCAGGACGGTCGAGGTACCGTTCATGGCTCTACAGCGCACCCTTCGTGGACGGGAGAATGCCGGCCGCCCGCGGATCGCGCTCGCTGGCGTACCGCAGCGCCCGCGCCAGCGCCTTGAACTGGCACTCCACGATGTGGTGCGCGTTGCGCCCGTACGGCACGTGGACGTGCAGTGCGATCTGGGCCTGGGCGACGAACGACTCCAGGATGTGCCGGGTCATCGTGGTGTCGTACGCGCCGATCACCGGCGCCATGTTCTCGGGCTCGGTGTGCACGAGGTAGGGGCGGCCGGACAGGTCGACGGTCACCTGGGCGAGCGACTCGTCCAGCGGGACCGTGCAGTTCCCGAAGCGGTAGATCCCGACCTTGTCACCGAGGGCCTGCCGGAAGGCGGCGCCGAGGGCGAGCGCGGTGTCCTCGATGGTGTGGTGCGAGTCGATGTGCAGGTCGCCCTCGGTCTTCACGGTCAGGTCGAACAGACCGTGCCGGCCCAGCTGGTCCAGCATGTGGTCGTAGAAGCCGACGCCGGTCGCGATGTCGGTCCTGCCGGTGCCGTCGAGGTCGATCTCGACGACCACGGAGGTCTCCTTGGTGGTCCGCTCCACGCGGCCTACCCGGCTCATGTGCTCTGCTCCTTCTTCAGCTCACGTGCCGCGTCCAGGAACGCGTCGTTCTCCTGCGGTGTTCCGGCGCTGACCCGCAGCCACCCCGGCACGCCGTTGTCCCGGACCAGGACGCCCCGGTCGAGGATCTTCCGCCAGGCTTCGTGGGCGTCGGCGAACCGCCCGAACTGCACGAAGTTGGCGTCGGACTCGGTGACGTCGTAGCCGAGCGCGCGCAGCTCGGTGACCAGCCGGTCCCGCTCGGACTTCAGCTGCTCGACGTACTTGAGCAGGGTGCCGGTGTGCTCCAGGGCGGCCAGGGCGGTCGCCTGGGTGACCGCCGACAGGTGGTAGGGCAGCCGGACGAGCTGGACGGCGTCCACGACCGCCGGGTGCGCGGCGAGATAGCCGAGGCGCAGTCCGGCCGCGCCGAACGCCTTCGACATCGTCCGCGAGACGACGAGATTCGGCCGCCCTTCGATGAGCGGCAGCAGCGAGCGGCCGTGGCTGAACTCGATGTACGCCTCGTCCACGACGACCATAGACGGCTTCACCGTCTGTGCGGCGTCGTACAGGGCGAGGACCGTCTCGGGCGGCACCGCGTTGCCGGTGGGGTTGTTCGGGGAGGTGACGAAGACGACGTCCGGCCGGCTCTCGGCGATCGCCCGCTCGGCGGCCGCGAGGTCGATCGTGAAGTCGTCGTTGCGGGGGCCGGAGATCCAGCCGGTGCCCGTGCCGCGCGCGATGAGCGCGTGCATCGAGTACGACGGCTCGAAGCCGATCGCGCTGCGGCCCGGTCCGCCGAAGGTCTGCAGCAGCTGCTGGATGACCTCGTTGGAGCCGTTGGCCGCCCAGACGTTCTCCAGGCCGACCCGGTACCCGGCGGTCTTCGTCAGGTACTCGGCGAGCTTCGTGCGCAGCTCGACCGCGTCACGGTCGGGGTAGCGGTTGAGGCCGCGGGCGGCCTCGCGCACGCGCTCGGCGATCCGCTCGACCAGCGGCTCGGGCAGCGGGTAGGGGTTCTCGTTGGTGTTCAGCCGTACGGGGACGTCCAGTTGGGGCGCGCCGTAGGGGGACTTGCCGCGCAGCTCGTCCCGTACGGGAAGATCGTTGATTCCGAAGGTCACTTGCTCTCGGGCACCTTCCATCCGAACCGGGCCTTGATCGCCGCGCCGTGCGCCGGCAGGTCCTCCGCCTCCGCCAGCGTCACCACGTGCTGCGCGACCTCGGCCAGCGCGTCCTTCGTGTAGTCGACGACGTGGATGCCGCGCAGGAAGGACTGGACGGACAGGCCCGAGGAGTGGCAGGCGCAGCCGCCGGTCGGGAGCACATGGTTGGAACCGGCCGCGTAGTCGCCGAGCGAGACCGGCGCCCAGGGGCCGACGAAGATCGCGCCCGCGTTGCGCACGCGGTCCGCGACGGCGGCGGCGTCCGCGGTCTGGATCTCCAGGTGCTCGGCGGCGTACGCGTCGACCACCCTGAGGCCCTCGTCGATGCCGTCGACCAGGACGATCGCGGACTGCTTGCCCGTGAGCGCCGGGCGGATCCGGTCCTCGACGTGCCGGGTGGCCTCGGCCTGCGGCAAGAGCTCCTTCTCCACAGCCTCGGCCAGCTCGACCGAGTCGGTGACCAGGACGGCGGCCGCCAGCGGGTCGTGCTCGGCCTGGCTGATCAGGTCCGAGGCGACGTGCACCGGGTCGGCGGTCCCGTCCGCGAGGATCGCGATCTCGGTGGGGCCGGCCTCCGTGTCGATGCCGATCCTGCCGGTGAAGTAGCGCTTGGCAGCGGCGACCCAGATGTTGCCGGGGCCGGTGACCATGGTGGCGGGCGGGCAGGACTCGGTGCCGTACGCGAACATCGCGACCGCGGTCGCGCCGCCCGCCGCGTAGACCTCGTCGACGCCCAGCAGGGCGCACGCGGCGAGGATCGTCGGGTGCGGCAGGCCCCCGAACTCGGCCTGGGCCGGGGAGGCGAGGGCGATCGACTCGACGCCGGCCTCCTGCGCGGGCACGGCGTTCATGACCACGGACGACGGATAGACGGACCGGCCGCCGGGCGCGTACAGCCCGACGCGGTCCACCGGCACCCACTTCTCGGTGACCGAGCCGCCGGGCACGACCTGGGTGGTGTGCGTGGTGCGGCGCTGTGCGCGGTGGACGAGGCGGGCGCGGCGGACGGACTCCTCCAGGGCCGCGCGCACGGCCGGATCGAGCCGGTCGAGCGCCTCGTCGAGCGCCTCGGCCGGGACCCGTACCGACTGCAGGCGTACGCCGTCGAACTTCTCGGCGAAGTCGATCAGCGCCGCGTCGCCCCGATGATGCACGGCTTCGCAGATCGGGCGCACCTTCTCCAGGGCGGCCTGAACGTCGAAGTCGGCTCGGGGCAGCAGGTCGCGCAGGGCCGGGCCCTCGGGGAGGGCGTCGCCGCGCAGATCGATTCGGGAGATCACAGAGCCAATTCTCGCAGACGGCAACGAGGCGCCGGACGACCGTATCAATGGCTGATACAGAGTGTGGGCGGTCGGGCGGTCTGCGTGGCGGGGCGGCCGATCGCCGTCCGTCGGGGCGCGGGCCGGGCGCGGAGGGACCGCGGGCCGGGCGCGGAGGGACCGCGGGCCGGGCGACCGGTTCGGCCCCGGCTCCGGCACGCGCGGTAACGGGCCGCCACGTTCGGGGGGCGTGTCGCGCTGTGGGGCGGGGCGTCCCGGGCCGGGCGTGGTGCGGGTGGAGCGTCCGTCCGGGCCGCCTGGGTGGGCTGGGCCGGCCAGGCGCTCCGGATCGATCCGGGCCCGTACCAGGCGCTCGGACGGCGTCGGCCGGGTCCGGGGGCCGGCCGGATCGCGCCGCGGTCCG
>NZ_JBHUDX010000009.1:11970-30272 GCF_042678285.1 Streptomyces caeni | reverse complement strand
CTGACCCGCTCCACCCTCTGTACGGAAGGGCCCGCACGGCGTGCCGTGCGGGCCCTTCCGTGTCATCCCTTGTTTTGCGGACGCACACGCCCTAGGGGGAGTGCGTCCCGCCTCCCAGGTGGGAGATGAGTGGGAGACAAGTGGGAGATGATCATGGCGTGGTGCTGCAATCAGGCGCTAGGAAATGCTAGATGGCGCTACCTGTGCGGCCCGGTTTCAGCCGCCGCTCTCGCCCGCGTGCGGGCTCAGCGCACCCGCGCTGACCAGCACAATAATCACCACGCCGAGTGCGATCCGGTACCAGACGAACGGCATGAAGCTCTTGCTCGAAATGAACTTCATGAACCACGCGATCACCGCATAGCCGGACACGAACGCGATGACCGTCGCGAAGAGGGTGGGCCCCCAGTTCACCTGCCCCGTCTCCGCGGCGTCCTTGAGTTCGAAGACGCCCGAGGCCAGAACGGCCGGAATGGCGAGCAGGAAGGAGTAGCGTGCCGCGGCCTCGCGCCTGTAGCCGAGGAAGAGACCGCCGCTGATCGTGGCGCCGGAGCGGGAGACACCGGGTATCAGGGCCATGGCCTGGCAGACGCCGTAGACCAGACCGTCCTTGACGGTGAGATCCTGCAGCGTCTTGCGCTGCTTGGGTATTCGGTGCCGGCCGCCCGTCTCGTCGCGGGCCGCGAGGCGGTCCGCGACGGCGAGGATCACGCCCAGCGCGATGAGCGTCGTCGCTGTGATCCGCAGATCCCGGAACGGCCCCTCGATCTGGTCTTTCAGGGTGATGCCGAGCACGCCGATGGGTATCGAGCCGACGATCACCAGCCAGCCCGTCCGAGCGTCGCGGTCCTGGCGCATCGTGCGGTCGAAGAGCGAACGGGACCAGGCCGAGAGGATGGTCGCGATGTCCTTGCGGAAGTAGATCAGCACGGCTGACTCCGTGCCGATCTGGGTGATCGCGGTGAAGGCCGCCCCGGGGTCCTCCCAGCCCGCGAAGGCCGCGGTCAGCCGCAGGTGCGCGCTGGAGGAGACGGGGAGGAACTCGGTCAGCCCCTGGACGAGTCCGAGGACGAGGGATGCGAACCAAGACATGGAGTGTGGCAGTCCAAGCGCTGATCGTGGAGGCGACGACGGGGACACCGGGCCGCGGGCGTGCCGTGGCGCGACCGGTGATCAAGTGTGCTGGGGGCAGCGTAGCGCCCCGCCATGACGGTTCCATCACCGGGGCTTTACCGGCGCTTGGGGTACGGGGCCGCCCCGCCCCGCGGCCTCGCTCGCCTCACGGAGCGGGGCCGACGGCCGTGACGGCCGGCCGTTCGGGCGCCGGCTTCGTCCGTCCCGGCGGACCCGCCCGGGAGGAGCGGGAGCGGACACCGGGCACGCCGCGATCCGGTCACGGAGGGCCATCGGGCGTTGCGGGGCGCGGGCGGTGGGGCGCGGCGCCGAGGGCGCGGCCGTGGCCAAGGGTGGCCGGCGGGCTTATGCGGCGACCGGTCCGGACACCGTCCACCCCGGCGCCTGGGGGTGTGCCGTCAGGTCCTCGTGGCGCACCTCCCCGCCGCAGGCGGAGCAGGTGACGACCGGGACCAGCTCGTTGCCGCAGGCGTGCTCGACCACCATGGGGCGATCGCCGTCCTTCCGGAGATGGCGGTCGCCCCATGCCATGAGGGTCATCAGTACCGACTCCAGTTCCAGGCCGGCCGCCGTGGGCCGGTACTCGAAGCGCTGCGGGCGCTCGCTGTAGAGCCTCTTCGTCAGGATTCCCGCGTCCACCAGGCGCTTCAGGCGCGTGGCGAGGATGTCGCGGGGGGCGCCGATGTTGCGCACGAGCTGGTCGAAGCGGCCGTTGCCGAGACACGCCTCGCGCAGGACGAGCAGGGAGTACTTCTCGCCGACCAGGGCCAGGGCATCGGCGATCGAGCAGGGGCGCGGGTCTTTGGGGGCGGCCATGGGTCCAGTCTAGATGAGGGTTTGTTTTTCCAACTCTTAGGGCTATGGTGAGTCCGGAATTCCTACTCATTGGTAACCGCTGCACCGGCACCCGCCGGGCAAGGAGGCCCGCACCATGCGCGACGCCGTGATCGTCGAAGCCGTACGCACCCCGGTGGGCAAGGGCAAGCCGAACGGCGCCCTCGCCCATGTCCACCCCGTAGAACTGCTGGCCCACACCCTGCGCACCCTCGTCGGACGCTCCGGCATCGACCCGGCGCTCATCGACGACGTCATCGGCGGCACCGTCGACCAGGTCGGCGAGCAGGCCATGAACACCACCCGGTACGCCGTCCTGTCCGCCGGTTTCCCGGAGACCGTGCCCGCGACGACCGTGGACCGCCAGTGCGGCTCCTCCCAGCAGGCCGTGCACTTCGCCGCCCAGGGTGTGATCTCGGGCGCCTACGACATCGTCGTGGCCTGCGGCGTGGAGTCCATGAGCCGCGTACCGATGTGGTCGAATGTGCCCCCGGGCGCCGACCCCTTCGGGCCCGGCGTCGCCGAGCGCTACCGGGAGGGCCTGGTCCCGCAGGGCATCAGCGCCGAGCTGATCGCCGCGAAGTGGTCGATCACCCGCGAGCAGATGGACACCTTCGCCCTGTCCTCGCACCGCAAGGCGGCGGCGGCCTGGGACGGCGGCCTGTTCGACACCGAGACCGCCCCCCTGGAGGGCCTCACCCGCGACGAGTGCATAAGGCCCGCCGGCACCACCGAGATCCTGGCCGGCCTCAGGCCCGCGTACCACGACCCCGCCTTCGCCGAGCGGTTCCCGCAGATCGAGTGGAACGTCACCGCAGGCAACGCCAGCCCGATCAACGACGGCGCGTCGGCTGTGCTGATCACCTCGGGCGAGACCGCGGCACGCCTCGGCCTGCGGCCGCTCGCCCGGCTGCACAGCTTCGCGGTGACCGGCTCCGACCCCGTGCTGATGCTCACCGGCGTCATCCCCGCCACCGAAAAGGTGCTCCGCAGGGCGGGGCTGGCGCTCGGCGACATCGATCTCTTCGAGGTGAACGAGGCCTTCTCCAGCGTCGTCCTGGCCTGGCAGCAGGAGACGGGCGCCGACCCGGCCAAGGTCAACGTCCACGGGGGCGCCATCGCCATCGGCCACCCGCTGGGAGCGAGCGGCACCCGTCTGACGACCACCCTGGTGCACGCGCTGCGCGCGCGTGGGGCGCGGTACGGCCTGCAGACGATGTGCGAGGCGGGCGGGCTCGCCAACGCGATGATCGTCGAGGCGGTCTGACCGCTCAGCGGCCGCGCAGGTGGTGGCGCCCCCGCCAGGCCACCACCGCGCCGGCCAGCGCCGGCACCGCGATGAGAGCCAGCGCGATCAGGAAGGCGGGCGAGGTCGGCGTCGAGGCCCGGGCGCCGGCCACGACGTACGCCGCGGTGTTCGGGACGGAGCCGAGCGCCGTCGCGAGCAGGAACGCCGCCCAGCGCATCCGGGAGACGGCGGCGCAGTAGTTGGCGGCCCAGAACGGCACTCCGGGAAACAGCCGTGCCGCCAGCATCGAGCGGAAGCCGTGCCGGCTGAGCTGGCCGTCCGCGGCCCTCAGCAAGCGCCCGCGCAGCAGGGGCCGCAGCGCGCCCTGCCCCAGCACCCGGCCGAGACCGAAGGCGATCCCCGCCCCCAGCACCGTGCCCGCGAGCGCCGCGCCGGTGCCCAGCTGCGAGCCGAACAGGGCGCCCGCCGCCAGGTTCAGCAAGGGACGCGGCACGAACGCGACCGTGCACAACCCGTACGCCGCCGCGTACGCCATGGCTGCCGGCACGCCCCCCAGCTGTGGCGGCCAGCCGTCCGCCAGCAGTTTCTGCGGCTCGAACAGCAGCACGCACGACGCGGCCGCGCCGAGCAGGGCCACGAGCAGCGACAGCCGGGACCAGGGCGAGAGCAGCACTCTCGTGCAGCGGGCCGTGAAACCGGGCGGCACGGCGACGACGGCGGTCGTCGCGGCGCCGAGTTCCGTGGCGACGGCCCGGGGAGAGGCCGTGGCGGTGCCCCCAGAGCGGGTGGTGGCATCGAGCATTCGGTGACAGTAACCGACCGAGGTGCCGGACCGCCGTGGGGTTCGTCTCAGCGGCGTCACAGGCGCCGCCGGCCCCGCCCGGCAGCGGGCGCCCGCCCCGCCGCGAAAACCATTCGACGCGGGCCACGCCGTCGAGGATGATCTACGACATGTTCCGGTACGCCTTCGTCCTCGCAGCATCCGCCGTCGCGGATGCCCCGAAGGCTGCCGTCCCGCTTCTCCTGGCCGCCGTCGACGGCGCCCGAAGCTGACCCTCCCCGGATCGTCCGGCGGACCCCGCAGGGGGAGGGTCGGCAGTCCTTGGGGTCCCGTCCCGGCCGGATCTCCCGATGCCGGGGCCGTCATTCACCACCGGAGAGGCTCCGAGGTACCGCCATGTCCAAGACGGCATACGTGCGCACCAAACCCCACCTGAACATCGGCACGATGGGGCACGTCGACCACGGCAAGACCACCCTGACAGCAGCCATCACCAAGGTCCTCGCCGAGCGCGGCACCGGCACCTTCGTGCCGTTCGACCGGATCGACCGGGCCCCGGAGGAGGCCGCCCGCGGCATCACCATCAACATCGCGCACGTCGAGTACGAGACCGGCACCCGGCACTATGCCCACGTGGACATGCCGGGCCACGCCGACTACGTGAAGAACATGGTGACCGGGGCGGCGCAGCTCGACGGGGCGATCCTCGTCGTCTCCGCGCTCGACGGGATCATGCCGCAGACCGCCGAGCACGTGCTGCTCGCCCGGCAAGTGGGCGTCGACCACATCGTCGTCGCCCTGAACAAGGCCGATGCGGGTGACGAGGAGCTCGTCGACCTCGTCGAGCTCGAGGTCCGCGAACTGCTGACCGCCCAGGGCTATCCGGGCGACTCGGTGCCGGTGGTCCGCGTCTCCGGGCTCAGGGCCCTGGAGGGCGACCCGCGGTGGACCGCGGCGATCGAAGCGCTGCTCGACGCGGTGGACACCTATGTGCCCATCCCCGAGCGGTACGTGGACGCGCCGTTCCTGCTGCCGGTGGAGAACGTGCTCACGATCACCGGCCGCGGCACGGTGGTCACGGGCGCCGTCGAGCGCGGCACGGTTCGCGTCGGCGACCGGGTCGAGGTGCTCGGCGCCGGCCTGGAGTCCGTGGTGACCGGGCTGGAGACCTTCGGCAAGCCCATGGAGGAGGCGCAGGCCGGGGACAACGTGGCGCTGCTGCTGCGCGGGGTGCCCCGTGACGCGGTGCGCCGCGGGCACATCGTCGCCGCGCCGGGCAGCGTCGTCCCGAGCCGCCGCTTCTCGGCGCGGGTGTACGTGCTGTCGGCGCGGGAGGGCGGCCGTACGACCCCGATGTCGACGGGCTACCGGCCGCAGTTCTACATCCGCACCGCGGACGTGGTCGGCGACATCGACCTCGGCGAGACGGCGGTCGCCCGGCCCGGCGACACGGTCAGCATGACGGTGGAGCTGGGCCGTGAGGTCCCGCTGGAGCCCGGCCTCGGCTTCGCGATCCGCGAGGGCGGCCGGACGGTCGGCGCGGGCACGGTGACGGCCGTGGGCTGAGCCGGGCGCTCCGGCGACGGCCGGGGCCCCGGGGCCGCCGGCGCGGGGCACGGGTGCCTACCCGGAGGGGGTGGGCCCCCGTGCCCGTCGCGGCCGGTGGCGTGCGACGCGATGGTGCTCGGCGTACGGACCGTTCCCCGCCCGGCACAATGGAGCCGTGAGCGAGCCCATACCCGTGACGCGTGCCGTGGACCACGGGACCGCCAAGCTGATGCCCGACGTGGACCGTGCGAGGGCCTGGCTGCTGACGGTCGACGGGGCCCCGCAGTCGTACGTCGACCTGGACGCGCCGGCGTATCTGGAGTTCGAGTACGCCAGGCGGCTCGCCCATGTCCTGGAGACGGCGGCGGCTCCGGGACGTCCCCTCGACGTGGTGCACCTCGGCGGCGGCGCCCTCACCCTGCCGCGCTACGTCGCCGCGACCCGGCCGGGCTCACGGCAGGACGTGATCGAGGCCGACCGGGGCCTGCTGGGCCTCGTCGTGGAACACCTGCCCCTGCCCGCCGGCACCGGTGTCACCCTGCACCCCGCCGACGCCCGCGTCTGGATCGGGTCCGCACCCGCAGACTCCGCCGACGTGGTGATCGCGGACGTCTTCGGCGGCTCCCGCGTCCCCGCCCATCTGACGACGGTGACATACGCCCGCGCCGCGGAGCGGGTGCTGCGCCCGGACGGCGTCTATCTGGCGAACCTTGCCGACGCCGCGCCGTTCGCCTTCCTCCGCTCCCAACTCGCCACGTTTGCCGTGGTGTTCGAGGAGCTGGTGCTGATCGCCGAGCCGGGCGTGCTGCGCGGCCGCCGCTTCGGCAACGCCGTGCTGGCCGCTTCCCACCGGCCTTTGGACATCGCCGCCCTCACCCGCCGTACCGCCGCGGACGCCTTCCCGGCCCGAGTCGAACACGGCGCTGCGCTAAGGGAGTTCACGGGCGCCGCCGAGCCCGTTCACGAGGCGGACGCCGTCGCGTCGCCCGAACCGCCCGACGGGGCCTTCACCATCGGCTGAGGCGGAGTCGGACGCCGCTGGGGCACGTCGCTGCGCCACGGCCGCCGCGGAGACGGCCGTGGCCCCGCCGTGCGGGGGCGTTCGGCTCAGGACGCCGTCGGGTCGCCGTGGAGGCGCACCGTGCTGAGGATCTTCATGATCGTCGCGTCCGGGAGTTCGTCCTTCACGCCGGTGGCCCCGTAGAGGTTCCATGCGACGAAGTCGCCCGCGGAGTTCTTGAAGCCGAACGTGACGGCCTTGCCGTCGGACGCGCACTTCCCCTTCTGGGGCGTGTTCTTGGACCGGGCCCAGGCGATGCTGCCCTGGATACCGGACGCGGTCTTGTACGGCTTCGCCTTCTTGTCGAAGGTCAGGCTCTTCTTGTCGGGCTGGGTGTAGCCGCCGTACACCCACCAGGCCACCTGGTTCACGGCGACCTCATCGGTGTCCTTGGCCCCGCTGGCGCCCTTGGTTCCCGCCGCGGCCAGCGGTGTGTTGTCCGTGCGCCCGTCCTTGTCGTCGTCGGACGTGCACCAGTTCTCCTTGAGGAAGGCAGGCGCGGACATGGTGATGAGGGGCTTGTCACCGGCCTTGGCCTTGTCGTCCTCGAAGCCGATCAGCAGGCTCGGCGACTTCACCTCCCAGTCCGCCGGCACGTCGAAGGCCGTGCCCCACTTGGGGTTGACGACGACCTTCCAGCCGGGGACGGTCGGCTTCTCGGTCTCGCTGCTGCGCGGGTTGTCGGACGTGGACGACGACGCCGTCGCGCTCTGCGAGGGAGACGACGTCTCGGCGTCCTTGCCGCCGCCGTCGGCGTTGTCGTTCTTGTTGCCGCCGAGGACGAGGAAGCCGGTGACCCCTGCGGCCACGACCACGGCCGTGGCGGCCACGATCGCGACGAGCTTGGTGCGGTTTTCGCCGCCCCCGTCGCCCGGCTGCCGGGGCGACCCCGCAGGCATGGGCGCGCCCCACTGCCCCTGCTGCTGATAGGGGTTGGGCTGCTGATAACCCGGCTGCTGGTACGGGTTCGGCTGCTGGTACCCCGGCTGCTGGTAGGGGTTCTGGTTCTGCGGGTTCTGCTCGCCCCCGGGCGGCTGCTGTCCTGGCCACATGGGCCACAACCCTAGTCCCGCTCATGACACGGTTGGGTCACCGCTCTTCGCCAGGCCCGTACCGGAAAGGGGCGTTCAGGAGTCCGACGGGTCCTCGGCGAACTGTACGGTGGCGGCGATCTGACGCACGGTCGCCTCCGGTACCTCGCCGGATACGTCTTCGGCGCCGTAGAACGACCAGGGGACCAGGTCGCCCTGGGCGTTCTTGAAGGCGAACGTCATCGCCTTGCCGTCCGTTGCGCACTCTTTCGATTTCTCCACACCTGCGGACCAGACGGTGCCCAGACCGCCCCTGATGCCGGATTCCGTCGTGAAAGACCCGACGGGGCCCGACCGCACCACGGCCCTGTCCGGCTGGGTGTACTGCCCGTGGACCCAGGTCTTCGGATCCGCGCCGGCGATCTCCTCGGTGTTCCGCGCCCCGTTGTCACCCTTGGAGCCGGCCGCGGCCGGTGGCGTGTACTCCTTCGTGCGTCCTTGTCCGGGTCCGAGGCGCACCACTGCCGTCGCAGGAACGCGGGGCACGCATGGTGATGAGCGGCTCGTCCTCGGGGCCGTCGTTCCCGGAGACGTGGGTGGCCCGGTCGCCGGAGTGAGCGACCACTGCGGTGGGACGTCGAAGGCGATCCCGGCGCCCGGGTTCACCACGACCTGCCAGCCCTTGACCGTGGGGTGCTCGGTGCCGGTGCCCCGCGGGCCGGGCGAGCTCGTCCGTGGAGAAGGGGACGTGGCGGGCCCGGGAGCCACCCGGTCGTCCCCGCCCCCGCCGAGCAGGACCATGCCGGTCACCGTGGCGGCGACCACGACGGCCGCGGCGGCGGCCGACGCGACGAACCTGGTCCGGTTTCCGCCGCCTGGTGGCGGAGGCGCGGCCGCGCCCGCCGGTGGGGTGGGCGCGTGCCATTGCCGGGGCCGGCCGTACGGGGGCGGTACCCGGGCTGCCGGTACGGGTTCGGCTGCTGTTCTCCCGCGGCCTGTTGCGGGCTCGGCCCGCCTCCCGGCGGCTGCCCTCCTGGCCACAGGGGGGCGCAACGACACGGCGATCGCCGCGCGCACCTGGTCAGACGTCGCTACTCGTGGGTAACATCCCGCCATGAGCGCAGACCAGATGTCGATCGGTGAGATGCTCGCCGCCACGGTGCCGATGGCGCGGACCCTGAACCTGGAGTTCCTGGAGACGACGCCCGAGAAGGCCGTGGTGGCGCTGCCGGACCAGAGCGACTTCCACAACCACGTCGGCGGGCCGCACGCCGGGGCGATGTTCACCCTGGGCGAGTCGGCGAGCGGCGCGATCGTGCTGGCAGCGTTCGGGGAGCAGCTGTCCCGGGCCGTGCCGCTCGCCGTCAGCGCCGAGATCGCGTACAAGAAGCTCGCGACGGGCCCGGTCACCGCGACCGCCACGCTCGGCCGCCCCGCCGCCGAGGTCGTCGCCGAACTGGACGCCGGCCGGCGCCCCGAGTTCCCCGTCTCCATCGTCATCCGGCGCGGGGACGGCGCCGTCACCGGCGAGATGAGGGTGGTGTGGACGCTGCGCCCCCACGGCTGACCGCGCTCCGCCCCGTGTGTCCGGGGCGGAGCGCCGGCTCAGGGAGCCGGGTCGGCAGCCGTGGCGCGCGCCGTGGCAGGCGTCGTGGCAGGCGTATGGGTGCAGCGCGGCCATCCCGCCGTCGCCGCCGCCGCGGGAAGCTGCGATCCGCGCCGTCTTTCCGTCTCCGCCGGCCCCTCCCACCCCCGTTCCCCCCGGGGCAGGCCGGCCGGGGACACGGTGGGGTACGTGCCTGTGGGGGTGGCGGTGGCGCCCGCCGCGTGTCCGGTGGCTCCGACGACGGTGAGCGTGGCCGTGGCCGTCACTCCGGCGGCCAGCACGCGCAGCGACTTCGACGAGATGCGCCTGTGCATGGGTGGTCCTTTCCGAAGGGTGCACCGCGGCATCCGGTCGCCTCACGGGGGGCTACCGGACGCCGCGGCGGCGGTCGGAGGGGTCCTGCCGTCAGCGCTGTCCCGCACCGACCAGCGAGCGGACCTCGAACTCCTCGTAGTCGTCGGACTCGTGATTCGAACCCATGACACTGCCCAGCCAGCCCAGGAGGAAGCCCACCGGGATCGAGACGATGCCCGGGTTCTGCAGGGGGAACCAGGCGAAGTCCGCGTCGGGGTAGATGGAGGAGGGCAGGGAGGAGAACACGGGGGAGAACACCACGAGGAGCACGGAGGTGATCAGTCCGCCGTAGAGGCTGAGCAGCGCGCCCCGTGCGGTGAAGCGGCTCCAGAACAGCGTGTACACGAGGGCCGGCACGATGGCCGACGCGGCGATGGCGAAGGCGAGGAATGCCAGGCTCGCCGCGCTGATCTCCCACGGCAGCAGGGCGAGCAGCATGCCCAGCACACCGATGAAGACGGCGGCCAGCCGAGCCACACCCAGTTCCTGGGTCTCGGTGGCGTTGCCCTTGCGGATGACCTCACCGTAGAGGTCGTGGGCGAGCGAGGTGGCCGCGGCCAGGGTGAGTCCGGCCGCGACGGCGAGCAGCGTCACGAAGGCCAGGGAGGAGAGCAGCGCGGTGAGCACGCCGCCACCGATGGACTGTGCGAGCAGCAGGATGGCCACATCGCCCTTGGGGTCGACCTGTGTGATGCCCTCCCGGCCCACGATCGCGGTGGCGCCGAGGCCCACGATGCCCGCGGCCAGGCAGACGAAGCCGATGAGGCCCATGCCCCAGCCGACCGAGGTGCGCAGCACGCGGCTGGTGCGGGGCGCGAGCAGGCGCATCACCACGTGGGGGAGCCCGGCGAGGCCGAGGACGATGGCCAGTTCCAGGCTGAGGAAGTCGAGCTTGCTGGTGAGGCCGCCGCCGTAGCGCAGCCCGGACTCCAGGAAGCGTTGCCCGTTGCCGCTGTTGCGGGCGGCGGTGGACAGCAGCCCGTCGAGGGACCAGTGGAAGCGGTTCAGCACGAAGACCGCGGTGATCGCGATGCCCGCCAGCAGCATCACGGCCTTGATGATCTGGATGAAGGTCGCGCCGGGCATGCCGCCGAGCGCGGCGTACACCACGACGATGCTGCCGACGACGAGCACGCACAGGGTGCGGGTGGTCTGGCTGGGCTCACCGACGAACTGGGACAGCAGGGCGACGCCGCCGCTGAACTGGGCGACCAGGTAGAGGGTGGTGATGACCAGGGTGCAGATGGACAGGGCGATGCGCACGGGCCGCTGGAAGCGGGGCATGCGCAGGGCCAGCGTGTCGCCGATCGTGAACCGGCCGGTGTTGTGCAGCGGCTCCGCGATGAGCAGCAGCACCATGATCCAGGCGACCGTGGTCCCGCTCAGGTAGAGGAGGCCGTCGTAGCCGGTGAGGGCGACCAGGCCCGTGCTGCCCAGGAGGGTCGCCGCCGACAGGTAGTCGCCGCACATCGCCAGGCCGTTGCGCAGCGGCGACATGTTCCGGTTACCGAGGTAGAACTCGCTGATCTCGTCGCGCTGGGGGGCCATCAGCAGCGCCGTGAACAGCGTGACCACGACGACGGTCACGAAGAGGATGAAGGTCAGTTGCAGGCTGAATCGGTTGATGACGCCTGCGGAGATCGTCACCACGATCGGGACCGTCCCTCCTGCGGGGTGGTGGGCCGGCCGGGCTCGACGCGGTCCAGTTCGGCGCGCAGCCGGCGCGCCACCGGGTCGACCTGCCGGCGCATGTGCGCGGTGTAGCGCCACACCGTCACCGCCATGACGGCGAACTGCGCCAGGCCGATCGCGAGGCCGAGGGTGAGGTGGCCGGCCAGCTGGAAGTTCATGAGCGGCGGGACGAAGTGCGACAGCAGGACGTACAGCAGAAACCCACCCACGACGACGGCCACCGCCGTGGTCCCGAAGGCACGGAAGGCCCCGCGTATCGACTGGAATTCGGGATGCCCGTGCAGGGACGGCGGCCGTGTGGAATCGCCGCCCGTCGGGGGCGGTGGAGACCAGTTGGCGTGTTGCGGCGGATATCCACTCATTGACGCACCTTCTTTGCTGCGTTGTACCGGGTTTCCGGCGTCGGACCATTGGGCCGGTCAGGCGTCGGAACGCACGGAAAACCGAGCCGTCGTCGGGTCAACCCGCAGAAATGGCTCATGGAGAACTTCTGGGTGCCGAAGCCGGGCTTGTGTGCGGACTTTGTGGGGGGTTCGTGACGCCCCCGGCATGGGATTTCGGGAGGTCGGGGGCGGCCCTGCCAGAGGGTGTCGACGGGGCCGGATGCGGAGTATGGCAGTGGTGACCTTGAGCAATCAACTGCCTGCGGGAAGTGCGAATGTGAGCACTCTCATAGCCGATTTCCTAGATCATTCTGAACCTTTCACCCCGCCCGCCGACGGGGGCCGTGGCCGCTTTGCGTACGGCTTCGGATCTTGTCGGCGCCGTTCCTTTGCCCGTTCACTTCGTTGACGGGCAATCGCCGGCGGCCATGGTTTTCGAGCCCGTCCCGGGCTGCCTTCCGGCATGGCGCGCGCTCCGTCCGGGCGTCATGTTCAACGAGCGAACACGGCGCACCGGGCGACCGGACCGCACGTCCGCAGGGCCGGGCGCCGCGGTCGCGAACCCCGGGGCGCCGATGGCGCGTCGTGCATACCGGTACGACCGGGGGTCCCCGTCCCGCCGGGCCGAGCGGGTAGGCTGCCCGACGGGCGCACGGGGGGACAGCGCACATCGGGCCGTCACGCACGGCGCGGGCACGCACGGTGAAACGGGAGGAAGCGGCGGTGCACGTCCAGGAATGGCTCGACACGGTGCCCGCAGCCGCCGTCTACGCCCTGGTGGCCCTGGTGATCGGCCTGGAGAGCCTCGGGATCCCGCTGCCGGGCGAGATCGTCCTCGTGTCCGCGGCGCTGCTGTCATCCCAGCACGGCGGTATCGATCCGGTGGTCCTGGGCGCCTGTGCGAGTGCCGGCGCCGTCGTCGGCGACTCCATCGGCTACGCGATCGGCCGCAAGGGCGGACGTCCGCTGCTGGCCTGGCTCGGGAGGAAGTTCCCCAGGCACTTCAGCGAGGGCCATGTCGCCACCGCCGAGCGGTCCTTCGAGAAGTGGGGCATGTGGGCGGTGTTCTTCGGCCGGTTCGTCGCCCTGCTGCGGATCTTCGCGGGGCCGCTCGCCGGTGTGCTGAGGATGCCGTACTGGAAGTTCCTGACCGCCAACGTCCTGGGCGGGGTGATCTGGGCGGGCGGCACCACCACGGTGATCTACTACGTCGGCGTGGTCGCCGAGTCGTGGCTGAAGCGGTTCTCGTGGCTGGGGCTGGTGGCGGCCGTGCTGGTCGGGCTCGCCTCGATGCTGGTCGTCAGGCGCAAGGCCAAGAAGGCGGCGGCCGAGCGGGCCGACGCCGAGCCGGAGCCCGTCACGGCCGCCGAGTGACCTCAGGGGCGCCGGTGCACCTCGCGATGCGCCCGCGCCAGGTCCGCGTACAGCGTGCCGTTCAGCGTGATGCCCTCGCGCTCCTCGTCCGTCAGCTGCCGCTTGACCTTGGCGGGTACGCCCGCCACGAGTGAGCCCGGCGGCACCCGCATGCCCTGCGGCACCAGTGCCTGGGCGGCGACCAGCGAACCCGCGCCGATCACCGCTCCGTTGAGGACCGTGGCCCCCATACCGATCAGGCAGTCGTCCTCGACGGTCGCTCCGTGGACCACGGCATTGTGCCCGATCGACACCCCCTCCCCGACGGAGATCGGAAAGCCCGGGTCGACGTGGAGGGTGCAGTTGTCCTGGACGTTGCTGTCGGCGCCGATGACGATCGGACCGCAGTCGGCGCGCAGCACCGCGCCGTACCAGACGCTCGCGCCCGGATGGAGCGTCACGTTCCCGATCACCACGGAGGTGGGCGCCGTGAACGCCTCCCGGTCCACCCGGGGGTCCTTGCCGCCTATGCCCGTGATCAGCGCCTGGTGCGTCATTGCCGTCTCCTCGTGGTCGCTCCACCGGCACCGTACGGCATCGGTGGGGTGAAGATCACAGCGGAAGGACCTCATGGACGCGCTCGGCCCTGAGTACGGTGAGCGGGTGCTCCGAAGCAAGAACACGTTCTCATCATGGCGGCGCGGTCTCGTACAGCGCGCCGTCCACGCGGGCTGGGCCTGGGCGCAGCGCGTGGGGTCCGTGACGGCGGAGCACCCCGGTCGCTTCCGCTTCGGCGCGATGGGAACAGGTACCAGACTCGCCTTCCCGCTCGGCACCGTCTTCGGTGAGCCCTGGATCCGGCTCGGCGCGCACTGCATCATCGGCGAACAGGTCACGCTGACCGCCGGGCTGATGCCCGGCCTCGACCTCGGCCCCGTCCCGATCCTGCGCATCGGTGACGGCGTCGTCCTCGGCCGCGGCAGCCACGTCATCGCCGACACGACGGTCACGATCGGCAGCGACTGCTACTTCGGTCCGTATGTCTACGTGACCTCCACGAACCACTCCTACGACGATCCCCACCAGCCCATCGGCAGGCAGTGGCCGCGGATGGAGCCGGTGGAGATCGGCCCGGGGTGCTGGATAGGGACCGGCGCGGTGATCCTGCCGGGCGCGCGGATCGGGCGGAACGTGGTCGTCGCGGCCGGAGCCGTGGTCCGGGGGACCGTGCCGGACCACTCGGTCGTGGCCGGGGCGCCCGCCCGGGTGGTACGGCGCTGGACGCCCGACGCCGGCTGGCAGCCGCCGCTGCGGACACCGGCCCCGGTGCCGATCCCCGACGGCACCACGTCCGAGCAGCTGCTGGCGCTGTCGGAGCTGGACGAGGAGGCCGTCGCCCGGCTCGCGGAGCTGGACGGGGACGGCGCCGCGCGGCTCGCGGAGCTCGACACCGAGTCATGAGTCAGCCGGCGGCGAGCAGCACCGTGCCCACCAGGGCGAGGCCCGCGCCCGCCGCCTGCGCGGCGCGCAGCCGTTCGCTGAGGAAGCCGCGCGCGGCGAGCGCCGTGACCACCGGGTAGAGCGAGGCGAGGACGGCGGCCACCGTGACCGGGCCGTGCCGGGCGGCGATGGCGTACGTACCGTTGGCGGCGACGTCGGCGAGACCGACGAAGGCGAGTGCGGGCAGCGAGCCCCAGGGGAAGCCGTCGCCCGGACATGCAGGGGCGCCCCGCCGCACCGAGACGTGCAGGGCGGCGGCGCCCCCGGCGACGTTGACCACGCGCATCACGAACAGCGCGAGGAACAGTCCGGTGAGCGTCGTGGACGCCTCCGCGATCAGCGCGAAGACCGTGCCGAAGCCGAGCGCCGCGACGAGCGTGAGCAGGATCGCCCGCCGATGGACCGGCGTGCCCCTGAGCTGGGGCCCGCCGGCGAGGACGACCCCGGTGACCGCGACGGTGATCCCGGCGGCCTGGAGCAGCCCGGGGCGTTCGCCGAGAGTGAGCCCGACGCCCACGGGAACCGCCACGCTCAGCGTCGCGAGCGGAGAGACGACGCCCATCGGGCCCAGAGCGAGCGCCTCGTAGAAGGACAGCAGGGCGATCGGTCCGATCACGCCCGCGGCGAGCGCGAACCACAGCCGCGGGCCCGCCTCGCCCATGCCGCCCGTGGCCGCCACGAGCGCACCGAGCACGACCGCGGCGACGGTCTGCGAGACGACGACCACCGTCAGCGCGGGCATCCGGCGTGTCAGCAGCCCGCCGCCGAAGTCGGCCAGGCCCCACAGCAGGCTCGTGGCCAGGGCGAAGAGTGCTGTCACGGGCTGCCTCGCAGTACAGTGCAGTGAACGATCAGGTGCACCACACCATAGTTCAATCAGGTAAACTCTGTCATATATAATATTGGACGGAATGTGTCGGATCTCGACCTGCTGACCCAGTCCCTGGCCCGCAACGTCAAGCGGTGGCGCACGGAGCGGGGCTTCACGCTGGAGACGCTCGCCGCCCGCGCCGGCGTCAGCCGCGGCATGCTCATCCAGATCGAGCAGGCCCGCACCAACCCGAGCATCGGCACCGTCGTCAAGATCGGCGACGCGCTCGGCGTCAGCATCACCACCCTGCTCGACTACGAGCAGGGCCCCACCGTCCGGATCGTCCCCGCCGAGCAGGCCGTGCGCCTCTGGCACACCGACGCGGGCAGCTACAACCGCCTTCTCGCGGGCACCGAGGCGCCGGGGCCCCTGGAGATGTGGGACTGGCGGCTGATGCCGGGGGACCGCAGCCCCTCGGACCCGCACCCCGCCGGTACCGTCGAGCTGGTCCACGTCACCGCCGGCGAGCTGACGCTCACCGTCGACGGTGCCGAGTACCGGGTGCCCACCGGCGCGAGTGCCTCCTTCGAGGCCAGCACCCCCCACACATACGGCAATGACGGCGACGTGCCGATGGAGTTGGTGATGGCGGTCTCGGTGCCGCCGGTGCGCTGAGCCGCCCGTCCGGGCGTCGGCACAGGGCTGTTAGCGTGCGGGCATGCGCGCACCCATCGGAGACTTCGACAACGCGACGCCCGCCCCGGACTGTCTCGGCGAGCTGACCCGGCCGGTGGCGGACGCCGTACGCCGGTGGCGCGGCGGCACGCCCGCGGACCGGATCGTCTACGTCGACACGGACCCCGAACGGGCTGACACCGCGGTCTTCCTGGAGCACTACGGCAAGGATCTGCTGGACCGGTCCGCGAACTGCGTGGTGGTCGCGGGCAAGCGCGGCGGTGAGACGACGCTGGCCGCCTGTGTGGTCCTCTCCGCCACCCGGGTCGATGTGAACGGTGTCGTGCGCCGCCGGCTCGGTGCCCGTAAGGCGTCGTTCGCGTCGATGGAGGTGGCGACCGGGGAGACCGGCATGGAGTACGGCGGTATCACGCCGATCGGCCTGCCCGGCGGCTGGCCGGTCCTGGTGGACTCGGCGGTCGTCGACCTGCCGTACGTACTGGTCGGCAGCGGGCGGCGCCGGGGGAAGCTGCTGGTGCCGGGCAAGGCGTTGGCGGAGCTGGCGAACGCGGTGGTGCTGGAGGGCCTGGGCGTCTGACGGCGGGGCGGGCCGCCGGCCCGGGCCCTCACAACGGGGTTCGGGTGTGGTGGGCCAAGGCCAGATGCGGATCCGTCTCACCCGGTGCCGGGGCCGGGTCGGCATGGACCAGGGCGGAGGCGAGCCGGGGAACCGCGTGCATCAGGGCGTGCTCGGCTTCGACCGCGATGTCGTGCGCCCGGCGCACGCTCACCTCGCCGTCGACCACGACCGCCACCTCGGCGCGCAGCCGGTGCCCGATCCAGCGCAGCCGCAGCTCACCGACCTCACGCACGCCGGGCACCTCCCGCAGCGCCCGCTCGGCGCGGTCCACCAGCGCGGGGTCGACGGCGTCCATCACCCGCCGGAACACCTCCCGCGCCGCGTCCCGCAACACCAGGAGGATCGCGGCGGTGATCGCCAGCCCGACGAGCGGGTCGGCGACGGTCCAGCCGAGCGCGGCGCCGCCCGCCCCGACGAGCACCGCGAGGGAGGTGAATCCGTCCGTGCGGGCGTGCAGCCCGTCGGCGACCAGCGCGGCCGAGCCGATCGCGCGCCCCACCCGGATGCGATGGCGGGCGACCCACTCGTTGCCCGCGAAACCGATGACGGCCGCGGCGGCGACCGCGGGGATGTGCTGCATGGCGCGGGGGGCCAGCAGCCGCTCGACCGCACTCCAGGCGGTGAAGGCCGCCGACGCGGCGATCGTCAGCACGATCACGATCCCGGCGAGGTCCTCGGCGCGGCCGTATCCGTAGGTGAAGCGGCGCGTGGCCGCGCGGCGGCCCAGCACGAAGGCGATCCCGAGCGGCACGGCGGTCAGGGCGTCGGCGGCGTTGTGCACGGTGTCGCCGAGCAGCGCGACCGAGCCGGAGATCGCCACCACGACCGCCTGCGCCAGTGCCGTCGCCCCGAGCATCGCGAGCGAGACCCACAGGGCCCGCATGCCCCGCGCGGACGACTCCAGCGCCGAGTCGAGCTTGTCGGCGCTCTCGTGGGAGTGGGGAGTGAGGAGGTGGCGGAGGCGGGCCAGGGGGCCATGGGGGCGCGGATGCACGTGATCACCGCGACCGCGACCGCGACCGTGGCTGTGGCTGTGGCTGTGGCTGTGGCTGTGACCGTGATCGTGATCGTGATCGTGATCGTGGCCGTGCGGGTGGTGATGCGAATGCGGGTGCTCGGGGCCGTCGCCGGACGACAGCGCCCGGCCGTGCTCGTGGCCTTCCTGCCCGTGTCTCATCCGAAGGGCCCCTTCCGCCGTGTGCGGTGGACGCGGTCGCATCCACGGAGCAATTATGTGCGTATGAGCGCACGCATGCACCTATCATCTGCACACCATGTGCAGTCGCGCACCGACGGCGCCGCCGAAGACCACCCCCGTACCCCCGGTGAGGAGCAGTTCGCGCTCGCCGCCGAACTGCTGGCCCTCCTCGGTGACCGCACCCGCCTCGCCCTGCTGCACGCCCTGGCCGGTGGCGAGGCCGACGTCTCGACGCTCACGCAGGCGTGCGGCGCGGCCCGGCCCGCCGTGAGCCAGCATCTGGCCCGGCTCCGGCTCGCGGGCCTGGTCGACACGCGCAAGCAGGGCCGCCGCGTCGTCTATTCGCTCCGCGACGGCCATCTGCGCCGGGTCGTCGACGAGGTGCTCAGCCTGGCCGACCACCGGCTCGCCGGCCGGCCGGCGCACGAGCCAGCTGCGCGCGGCCGGGGCCGC
>NZ_JBHUDX010000009.1:0-11938 GCF_042678285.1 Streptomyces caeni | reverse complement strand
GGTGGTGGACGTGACGGGGTGTCACCGCCCCTTCGCCGCCGTGCCCGCGGCCATGGCGTGCCGGGCCCGGGGGGTCAGGCCGCGGCGGCCGCGGCCTCGGAGAGCTGGGCGATCACCTTGGTGAGGCCCTCGACGACCTCCGAGTCGTCGGCCGGGTGGGTCTCGGCGAAGCGGGTCACGGAGCCGGGGACGGAAAGCTTGGCCTCCTGGAGGACCGAGGCGCCCGCGACGCCCAGGGCCTTGCGGGCCTCGTCCTGCGCCCACACGCCGCCGTACTGGCCGAACGCCGTGCCGACGACGGCGACCGCCTTGCCGGCCAGGGCCCCGGCGCCGTAGGGGCGGGACAGCCAGTCGATCGCGTTCTTCAGGACGGCCGGGATGGTGCCGTTGTACTCGGGCGAGAAGAGCAGCAGGGCGTCGGCCTCGGAGGTGGCGCTGCGCAGCGCCACCGCGGCCTGGGGAACGCCGCCCTCGATGTCGATGTCCTCGTTGTAGAAGGGCACGTCGGCCAGCCCCTCGTAGAGCGAAACCTCGACGCCCTCGGGGGCGTGCTTCACGGCGGCCTCGGCGAGCTGGCGGTTGTGGGACCCGGCGCGAAGGCTGCCGACGAGGGCGAGGATGCGAACGGACATGGCGAGAACTCCCAGGGGGTGACGTAAGAATCGGGCTAAGCGGACCGGATAAGTCTGTTTAATGTTCTACCACTTTAACCGGACCGCGGTCCACATCATAACCGGACCGGGGTCCGATTTTCTTCCGGGCGCTACGCTGAGTGCATGACCGAGCCGCTCCCGCCCCGTCTCGTCCCCCAGGACGGCCGCGGGGACCCGATGGATCTCGCCCTCATGCCGACCGGCGGGACCCCCCAGTTGCGCGCCGACGCCGCGCGCAACCGCACCCGGCTGCTGGAGGTCGCCGCCCGTCTGGCCGCCGAGCGGGGGATCGCGAACGTGACCATGGACGCCATCGCCTGCGGGGCCGGGGTCGGCAAGGGCACCGTCTTCCGGCGGTTCGGCGACCGCACGGGCCTGCTGGTGGAGCTGCTCAGCCATCACGAACAGCAGCTCCAGGCCGCGTTCCTGTCGGGACCGCCCCCGCTCGGACCGGGCGCACCTCCCACGGAGCGGCTGCGCGCCTTCGGCGCGGCGGTCATCCGCCACGAGCACGCGCACCGGGACCTGTATCTGGCCGCGCACAGCGAGCCGGGCCGGCGCCGCACGAGTGCCGCGGACCAGTTCCGGCTCGCCCACGTCCGCATACTGCTGCGCGAGGCCCGGGTGGAGGGCGACATCGAGCTCGTCGCGCACGCGATGCTCGGCTATCTGGAGACGGTGCTGGTCGACCACCTGCTCTCCCGACGCGGGATGTCGCTGGAGCGCGTCGAGGCCGGCTGGTGCGACCTGATCGGTCGGTACACGGGCCGGTGTCCCGGCTGACGCGTACCTCCGGCGGCCCATGACGGCGGCCGTCCCCGGCCCCGCGACGGCCGTGTGGACGCGCACCTTCCGGGCATCGTGAGGCGGTCCGGCCCACGCCGGCCGTGTGCCCGCCGGCGTCCCTCTGCCCGATGATGGTCGCCATGACCACGCCGAGCAGAAGAGCCGCGATGTTCGTCCCCGCGGAGCGCGACCCCCGCGTGCTCGGCCCCGCCACCGGGGACGAACGCGGCCTCCTCACCGACTTCCTCGCGATCCAGCGCACCACGCTGGAACTGAAGTGCACCGGCCTGCACGACGCTTTGGCGCAGCGGGCGGTGCCGCCGTCGACGCTCTCGCTGCTCGGCCTGGTGCGGCACCTGGCCGATGTGGAACGCCGCTGGTTCCGGCGGGTCCTGGCCGGGCAGGAGGCCCCGCCCCTGTTCTCCTCGCCGTCCGGCCCCGACGGCGACTTCTCCGGCGCGGTCCCCGACCCCGAGGTGGTGGCCCGGGCCTGGGAGGCATGGCGCGCCGAGGTCGCCTTCGCCGAAGCGTTCGTCGCCGGTGCGCCCGACCTCGACGTCGAGGGCCACGATTCCTGGCGCGGCACCGTGTCGCTGCGCTGGGTGCTCGTCCACATGGTCGAGGAGTACGCCCGCCACAACGGCCACGCGGACCTGCTGCGCGAGCGGATCGACGGGGCGGTCGGCCTATGAGGCCGTCCGGCGCAACCCCGCACCGGCGGTTCGGTACGCGGCCCGCGGGCAGGCTCCGTCGCTCCCTTCGACGCTGCCACGTTTACGCAGGTCAGCGCCGTACTATCGGACATGACAACGGTCACCGGTGCAGCCTTTGCCGGGCGGCGCCGCCATGCGTTTCACTGCGGTCGAGACATCCGACGCGAGGGGGAAGGCACAGCACATGCACGGTCACGGTCATGCGCACGGTCCGGGCGGCCACGCCGGGCACTCCCATGGCGTGGCGGCGGACGCCGACCGCCGCTGGCTGGGGGCCGCGCTCGGTCTGATCGCCGTGTTCATGGCAGCAGAGGTGACCGTAGGCGTGGTCGCCGGCTCCCTGGCCCTGATCTCCGACGCGGCCCACATGCTCACCGACGCGGCGTCCATCGTGCTCGCCCTCGTCGCGATGCGGCTCGCCGCCCGCCCGGCCCGCGGCGGCTTCACCTACGGACTCAAGCGGGCGGAGATCCTCTCCGCCCAGGCGAACGGCCTCACACTGCTTATGCTGGGCGCCTGGCTTGCGTACGAGGCCGTGCGACGGCTCGTCGACCCGCCGCGGGTCGCGGGCGGACCGATGCTGGCCACGGCACTCGTCGGCATCGTCGTGAACGTGACGGCCGCGTGGTGCATCTCGAAGGCCAACCGCACCTCACTGAACATCGAGGGTGCCTACCAGCACGTCCTGAACGACCTGTTCGCCTTCGTCGGCACCGCGGCCGCCGCGCTCGTCGTCGTTCTGACGGGGTTCGACCGCGCCGACCCCATCGCCACCCTGGTGGTCGTCGCACTCATGGCGAAGGCCGGATACGGGCTGCTGCGCGACTCCGGCCGGATCTTCCTGGAGGCGGCGCCCACCGACGTCGACCCGGACCTGCTCGGCGACCGGCTCGTCGCCCGGCCGGACGTCGTCGAGGTGCACGACCTGCACGTCTGGCAGATCACCTCCGGCCAGGCCGCGCTGTCCGCCCATGTCCTGGTGGAGACGGGCGGCGACTGCCACGCCGTCCGGCGGGACCTGGAGCGACTCCTGCGCCATGACTACGGCATCACCCACACCACCCTGCAGGTCGACCACGTCCCCGAACAGGTCCTGCAGGTGACCCTGCCCGGTGACCGGACCGCGGCCGACGGCCCCGGGCACTGCGAGGCGCCCCACGGCCCGGTGCACCGGGAGGAGCCGCACCACCACTGACGGCCACCCGGTGCCGTGCGCGGAGGCCGAGCCGTGCGCGGTCACCTCTTCTTCCAGAACGCCATGAGGTCCGCCAGTGCCCTGATGATCTCGGGGCGCTCCGACGCCTCCGCCCGCCGCAGGCTGATCACGAGGGAGAGGAGGATCATGACGACGAACAGGCCGATGGTGTAGAGGAAGAGCTGCGGAGCGGCCACGGCCACTTGCTCCAGTACGGTCCACATGTGCCGCCTCCCGGAAGGTCCCAGCCGCTGCTTCCAAGAGACTTCGTCACGGTGCGAAGACCTCAGCGAAGACAGGCGGACGCCTCGCCTCACGCAGCGCCCGCCGACTGCGAACCCACATCCTCGAGGATTCCTCGTCCAGATCGGCTGATCTTCGTGGTGCTCTGTGCGGGCTGGGGACGCCGGGCCACGGTGCCCGTGCGTCGGACCGTTGCGATACCGAGCGGCGCAGTTCCCAGGGGGAAAGGCGCTCCAACCGTTTCCGCCACCGGTCGGCAAGGTGTGGGCCCGCACGTCGAGCGGCTCGATGCCCGTGACCGCATGGTCCTGCTCCGCGACTTCGGCGCGGACGGTGTCATCGGGTCCGGCGAGCTCGGCGCCGTGGGCGGCTCCATCTCGTCGACGCCGGCGGAGGCGGGGGGCGAACTCCTCGTCGCCGCCTGACTGGTTACTTCTCGGTACAAGATATCCGCGCGGGCCGTGCCGACGGGCCCGACCCGCACATCCGTTCACCCGTAAGGGCGCTTCCCGCCCACTCGTGCGGGTATGTCGGGCACATATGCGCGGCATGGTGGGGCGCCCGTTCCTCCCTGACCTGTGGCATGCCGGACGGTGCCGTTCCTAGACTTGGAGCGGAATCCCGGCTTCTGGCGGAGTGTCCTCCGCGGGAAGGGCGGTGGCGTCCATGCCGTACGTCGTTGTGAGCGCACTGAGCCATCCGGGGCTGCTGCGCGAGCGGAACGAGGACAGCCTTGTCATCGGGCCGTGGACCCTGTGCGCCACCGTGACCGAGACCCCGCAGACCCTGGTCTTCCCGCTCGGGACACCCCTCGTCGTCGCGGTGGCCGACGGGCTCGGCGGGCACCCCGGCGGTGATGTGGCCAGTGCCCTGGTCGCGCGCCGTATGGCGACGATCGGCCCCGCCCTCGGCACCGAGGACGCCGTCCGCGACGCGCTGAACGGCTGCAACCGCGCCGTCCACGAGGCAGCCGGCGGCGACGAGCACAGCGCGCTCGCCGCCATGGGGACCACGATCGCCGGCACGGTCGTACGGCCCGGGGCCCTGCTGGCCTTCAACGTCGGGGACAGCCGGGTCTTCGCGGCCTCCCACGAGGGACTGCTCCAGGTGAGCGTCGACGACAGCCCGCCGGTCGAACCCGGGCAGCGCACCACCTCCCTGATCACCCAGTGCCTGGGCGGCACGCTCGCCTACCGCGGCATCCGCCCCCATGTGACGGCCGCGCCCCTGTCGGCCGGCGACCGCTACCTGATCTGCACCGACGGTCTGACCGATCCCGTGCCGACGGACGTGCTCGACGCGGTGATGCGGGAGCACGACGACGGCCGGGCGGCCTTCGAGCTGTGGAAGGCGGCCATCGCGGCGGGAGGCCCCGACAACATCACACTGGCGGTGGTGCGCGTCGCGGACGAGTAGGGACGCCGCCCCCGCGGACGGAGGCCGTGCGCCGGGAGGTTCCGCGGTTCCGCGGGCGGGAGACCCCGCGGCCCCTCAGACGGAGTCCGTGTCGTGCGGCGGGAAGCCGTACCGTCCCTCCAGCCGGACGAAGCACGCCCCGGTCAGCACCCGCCGCTCCTCCAGCCCCGACGCGGTGCGCACGAAACACACCACCCGCTCGCGCCCGCCCGGTCCGATCGGCTGCACGAGGCGGCCGGACGGCCGTACCTGCTCGACCAGCGGCGCGGGCACCTCCGGGAACGCGGCCGACACCACGACCGCGTCGTAGGGGGCGCGGTCCGGCACACCGCCGCTGCCGTCGCCGACCCGCAGCTCCACGTTCCGCACGCCCTGCCGCGCGAGGTTGTCCCGCGCCTGCCGGGCGAGGTCCGGCCGCACCTCGATGCTGACCACGTCCGCGGCCAGCCGGGCCAGCAGCGCGGTCTGGAAGCCGAGCCCGGTGCCGACCTCGAGGACGTGCTCGCCCCCCTTCAGACCGAGGCCCTCGATCATCATCGCCGACAGTGACGGCTGCGTCGTGACCTGCCCCTGCCCGATCGGCACGGGTACGTCCCGGTAAGCGGTGGCCACCCGCGCGGGCGGGACGAATTCCGCCCGGGGCGTCGTCCGGACGGCCTCCAGCAGCGGTTCGTTCCTGATGCCCACTGCTCGCAGGGCCCGCACGAGATCGTCGGGCCCGCCGGGTACGGACGGCACGGCGGTTCACCTCACCGCCAGCCTAGGCGGTCCTGTACGCCGCGGCCTCCCGGCGTCCGCCGGCAGGAGCACCGCCGGTGCCGCGCCCGCCGCGTGCGGGGCACCGGTCGAGCGGAGCCGGAGCACGGGCTGTGGGTGTGATCACCCGAGCAGCGGGATCTCGATCGCCGGGCACCGGTCCATGACCATCTCCAGGCCCGCGCCGCGGGTGCGCTCGTACGCGGCCTCGTCGATCACGCCCAGCTGGAACCAGACCGCCTTGGCGCCCTTGGCCACGGCTTCATCGGCGACCGAGCCGGCGAGTGCGCCGTTCACGAAGACGTCCACGACGTCGACGTCGAAGGGGATGGCCTCCAGGGACGGGTAGCCCCGCTCGCCGTGGACCGTCTCGGCCTTCGGGTGGACCGGCACGATGCGCTTGCCGAAGCGCTGGAGGACGGCCGCCACCCCGTGGGCCGCACGGCGCCGGTTCGTGGACAGACCGACGATCGCCCATGTGTCGCCCAGCTCGGTGAGGATCGTGCGGATCGTTGCTGAGTCGCCGTACACGGCCGTCCTCCTTCGACGTCCCGCGGCGCGGCACTCCCGCGTCGCCTGCTGTGGGAGCCAACAGCGGGCACACGAGGGCGATTCCCGGGGCGTCGCGGGACCCAAGCGGACACCGGGGCGTGCCGGTGCGAGCTGCCGGCTGTGCCCGCGTCCGTCCGGAACCCGCCCCTCCTCCCTGCGCCGGGGCCCCGGCCCGCCTACGCTCACCCCTGTGCTCCGTATCACCGACGCCCGCAGCGGCGAGCCCGTCGACATCCGCCCGGGCCTGACCCGCGTCCACGCGCACGTGGCCGGTGCCGACACCTCGGCCCTGCGGGTGCTGCTGGTGGCCGATGCGCTGGCCCGCGCCCTGGAACTCGGCGGAACGCCCGTCGTCGCGGTCGCCGCGCCCACCGCCGTGCTCCGGGCACGCGCCGACGACCTCGGAATCCGCCCCGGCGAGCCGGAGGCGCCGGGCGTCGGACGGGTCCTGCACGTCGTCGGGGCGCAGGGCACCGCCCCCGACGGCGTGCGCGTCGAGGTCGCCCCGGCCACCGGACCCGCCGGGGCCGACGCCGCCGCCCCGCCGTCCGCCGTGCGCCTGGCTCTGCTCGCCACCCCCCGCCGGCTTCCCGCGGACCTCGGCACCGCCGCCCTGACCGAGGCCCGGGACACGCTCGTCCGCTGGCGCAAGGCGGTCGCCTCCTGGGCGACCCGTCCCTCCAGGCCCATCCCCGAGCGGGTGCGGCGCGACCTGCGCGCGGCCTGGGAGGACGACCTCGACGTACCGGCGGTCCTGGAGGTGCTGCGGCGCGTGGAGAGCGCCGACGACATCCCGGACGGGGCGCGCTTCGAGACGTTCGCCCACGCCGACCGGCTGCTCGGTCTCGACCTCACCCGCGAGATCGGGGCCGGGCCGTGATCATCCGCGCCGCGGCGGGGCCGCTGCGCCGGCTCGTCGTCCTGCGGCACGCCAAGTCCGCCTGGCCCGCCGGGGTCCCCGACCACGAGCGGCCGCTCACGCCGCGCGGCCGCCGGGACGCCCCGGCCGCCGGGCGCGCTCTCGCCGAGGCCGACTGCCTGCCCGACCTCGCGCTGTGCTCGACGGCCGTCCGCGCCCGCCAGACGTGGGAGCTGGCCTCGGGCCAGTGGGGCACACCGCCGCCCGTGCGGCTGCAGCCCCGGCTGTACGCCGCCGACGTGCCGGACCTGCTCGGTTGCGTGCGCGAGGTACCCGCGGCGGTACGGAGCGTGCTGCTCGTCGGACACAACCCGGGCCTCACGGACCTGGTGCTCACCCTCGCCGGGGACGGACTCGACGACACCCTGGAGCGGGTCCGCGCCAGGTTCCCCACCTCCGCGATCGCCGTGCTCGCCTGGCACGGCGGCACCTGGGAGGCACTCGCCCCCGGCACGGCACTCCTGACGGACGTGATCGTGCCGAGGGGCAAGAAGCCCAGGAGCGCCGCGTAGCGGCCGCCGACCCGCATGGATGCGCGGGCGGCGCTCCTGGCCGGGCTGGGCGCGGCGCGGCACCCCGTGCGTGACCGGGGCGGCCTCGCCGTCCCCGAACACCAGGAAGCGCAGCAGATGGCTGGCCAAAGCGCCCTCGGCCCAGTTGCAGTAGGCGTGCGGCACCTCGCCGGTGCGGTCGCGCAGCTCTGGGGGCCACGGCAGCAGCCGCTCCAGCATGGAGATCGAGCCCTCGCCGTGCGGGCTTTCGTGGGCCACCCGGCGGTACACCGGCAGCGCGCCGAGCAGGGTCAGCGCGATCAGTGCCGGCGCCGCGAGCGGCGACGGGAACCCGGCCGCCAGGGCGGCGATGCCGGGCCGGTAGCCCAGCGTGGAGAAGTGGTCCACCCCGGTCGGGCACATGACACCCCACCAGGCGTGGCCCTCGTGCCCGGTGTCCGGGGCGGCGTGCGGGCCCGGGTGCCGGGCCGTCCGGCCGCTCAGGCATCCGGGAGCCGGGCCCGCGGGCGGGCCATGACGGTGGAGGGCCGGGGATCGTTGGGCTCGGCGGGGTCGGGGCCTTCTGCCTGTACGCCGGTCATGCTGCGGTCTCCCCGCGATCGCTGACGGACGTCCGGACAACGACGGGCGAGTACCCCCTACGTGGTGAACGCGCCGGTGCCGGGCCGGTTGCCGCAGAAGGGAGGCCCGGACGCCTCGTGCCGCACGCGCGCGCGGCGGGTGACACGTCCAGGGTCCCGGCCCTGGTGCGGCCCGCGTCCGGGCGCCGCATACCCTGGCCTGATGCAGGACGAGTACCGCACAGTCGCCCGCGCGGGCGTGCACGAGACCGAGGTCAACCGCTCCCGCTTCCTGTGCGCCCTCGCCCCGGCCGCCACCGAGCAGGAAGCCCAGGACTTCGTCGCGGGCGTCCGCAAGGAACACGCCGACGCCACCCACAACTGCTACGCCTACGTCATCGGAGCCGACGCCGCGATCCAGAAGGCGAGCGACGACGGCGAACCGGGCGGCACCGCGGGCGTGCCCATGCTGCAGATGCTGCTGCGCCGCGACATGCGGTACGTCGTCGCCGTCGTCACCCGCTACTTCGGTGGCGTCAAACTCGGCGCGGGCGGACTCATCCGGGCGTACGGAGGAGCCGTGGGTGAGGCGCTCGACGCGCTCGGCACGGTCACCCGGCGCCGCTTCCGGCTCGCCACGGTGACGGTCGACCACCAGCGCGCGGGCAAGGTGCAGAACGACCTGCGGGCCACGGGCCGCGACGTGCGGGAGGTGCGGTACGGGGAGGCCGTCACGATCGAGATCGGGCTGCCGGACGCCGATGTGGACGCGTTCCGGGCGTGGCTCGCCGACGCCACCGCGGGCACCGCGGGATTAGAACTGGGCGGAGAGGCGTACGGCGACGCGGACTCAGGACGGTGACGGTCCCGGGGTGAGCTTCTCCCTGCCTATCCGCGTACCCGGCCGACAGATGCTCACGACCCCGTCGTGGATCACATAGCGGTACGGGTCGTTACGGGTCTCGTAACCGTTCCTGGAAACTGAGCGGGAGTGAGTCCTGTCGCCAGGACCCGTGCTCAGCCGAACGCCCCGAACGGTGTCGGGCGTTCTGGTCCCCGCTTTCGCTCCGCATCCGGCGCGCTCGGATCGTGTCCGTGGCCCGGGGACGCGGGGGCGGGTTCCCTCACGACCCCGGGTGCCCGGTCGGGCCTGGGCGGTCCGATGCCCACGACGATCGCTCCGGTCGTCGTGGGGCGGTGCCGTCCGTCGCCGGATCGGTGCCCGGGGGACGCGCCTGCCGATCGCCACGGCTGCGGCGTCGTGGCGAGTGGTCCCGAGGGCCGGGACGCGCCGTCCGAGGGCCAGGAGGCGTGGTCCGAGGGCCGGGACGCGCGGCCCGAGGCCCAGGAGGCGGGGCTCGCTGCGCCTCGGGGCGCGGTCCGATACAGGAGTGACCGCCCGTGATGTCGGACCCGGCCGTTAGTCTCGGGGATCATGAGGCTGCTGCACACTTCCGACTGGCATCTGGGCCGGGCGTTCCACCGGGTGGACATGCTCGGTGCCCAGGCCGAGTTCATCGCCCACCTAGTCGCCACGGCGTGCGAGCGGAGCGTGGACGCGGTGGTCGTGTCGGGGGACGTGTACGACCGCGCGGTGCCGTCGCTCGCCGCCGTCGAGCTGTTCGACGAAGCCCTGCACCGCCTCGCCGACGCGGGCGTGCCCACGGTGATGATCTCCGGCAACCACGACTCCGCGCGCCGCCTGGGCGTCGGCGCCGGGCTCCTCGGCCGCGCGGGCATCCATCTGCGCACGGCGCCCGCGGCCTGCGGGGCACCGGTGGTGCTCGCCGACGCCCACGGCGACGTCGCCCTCTACGGCTTGCCCTACCTCGAACCGGGTCTGGTGAAGGACGAGTTCGGGGTCGAGAAGGCGGGCCACGAGGCGGTGCTCGCGGCCGCCATGGACCGGGTCCGCGCCGACCTCGCCACGCGCGCGCCGGGCACCCGTTCCGTCGTCCTCGCCCATGCCTTCGTCACCGGCGGCGAACCCAGCGACAGCGAGCGCGACATCACCGTCGGCGGGGTCGCCGCAGTGCCCGCCGGCGTCTTCCACGGCGTGGACTACGTGGCCCTGGGCCATCTGCACGGCAGCCAGACCATCACCGGGCGTGTGCGCTACTCCGGCTCCCCGCTGCCGTACTCCTTCTCGGAGGCCGATCACCGCAAGAGCATGTGGCTCGTCGACCTGGAGGCCGACGGCTCGGTGACGGCCGAGCGCGTCGACTGCCCGGTGCCGCGGCGACTCGCCCGGATCCGGGGGCGGTTGGAGGAGCTGCTCGCGGACCCCGGTCTTGAGCGGCACCGGGAGGCGTGGGTCGAGGCCACCCTCACCGACCCCGTGCGGCCCGCCGAGCCCATGGCGCGGCTGGCCGAGCGCTTTCCGCACACGCTCAGCCTCGTCTTCGACCCGGAGCGCGGCCCGCGGGACGCCGGCGTGTCCTACGCCCGCCGGCTGGCGGGCCGCTCCGACCGGCAGATCGCCGAGGACTTCGTGGCCCATGTGCGCGGAGCGGGCCCCGACCCAGGCGAACGGGCGCTGCTTCAGGACGTGTTCGACGCGGTACGCGCGGACGACTCGATCCGCGAGGCCGCCCGGTGAGGGCCGCCACGGCCGGCGGTGAAGGGGGGAGGAACCGATGAGGCTGCACCGGCTCGACATCACCGCCTTCGGCCCCTTCGGCGGTACTCAGACGGTCGACTTCGACGAACTGTCCGCCGCCGGACTGTTCCTGCTGCACGGACCCACCGGCGCCGGCAAGACATCCGTCCTGGACGCCGTGTGCTATGCGCTGTACGGGGCCGTGCCCGGCGCCCGGCAGAACGGTCAGGGCATGACCCTGCGCAGCGACCACGCCGCGCCGGGGACGCGCACCGGGATCCGTCTCGACCTGACGGTCGCCGGGCGCCGGCTGGAGGTCACCCGGCTTCCGCCCTGGCAGCGCCCGAAGAAGCGCGGCACGGGCACGACCACCGACAAGGCGGAGAGCCGGTTGCGCGAGTACGACGCGACGGGCGGAACCTGGAAGGACCTCAGCCGCTCCCACCAGGAGATCGGCGAGGAGATCACCCGGCTCCTCGGCATGAGCCGGGACCAGTTCTGCCAGGTCGTGCTGCTGCCCCAGGGCGACTTCGCCCGCTTCCTGCGCGCGGACGCCGAGGCCCGCGGCAAGCTGCTCGGCCGCCTCTTCGACACCCACCGCTTCGCCGAGGCGGAGAAGCGCCTCGCCGAGCGGCGCCGCACCGCGGAGGCCGACGTGCGCGACGGCGACGCCGCGCTGCTTGCCGACGCACACCGGATGCAGCAGGCGGCAGGCGACGCGCTGCCGCTGCCGGACCTCACGCCGGGCGACCCCGGGCTCGCCGACGCCGTCCTGAGCTGGGCCGCCGTCGCCCGCAGCACGGCCCGTGAACGGCTCACCGTCGCGCAGTGCGCGCGCACGGCCGCCGAGTCGGCGCGCGCCACCGCCGAGCGCCTCCTGGACGACGTACGCGAACAGGCGCGGCTGCAGTGCCGATTCGCCGAGGCCCGGGAGCGGGCGGCGCTGCTTCAGGACGGCGCCGAGGCCCATCGTCGGGCGCAGGCGCGCATGGAGCGCGCCCGCAAGGCGGAGGCCGTGGCGCCCGCACTGGATC
>NZ_JBHUDX010000008.1:0-64435 GCF_042678285.1 Streptomyces caeni | reverse complement strand
TGTGGGAGAGTAGGACGCCGCCGAACTAATTGTGGGAGAACCCCGCACCTCATGGTGCGGGGTTTTCTGCGTTTAGGCTCGTACCCATGCGCTATGACCTGGTGATCTTCGACAACGACGGCGTCCTCGTCGACAGCGAGCCCATCTCCAACCGGCTCCTCGCCACCTACCTCACCGAGTTGGGGCACCCGACCACGTATGAGGACTCCCTGCGCGACTACATGGGTGCCGCCATGCATCGCGTGCACGACATGATCGAGGAGCGCACGGGGCAGAGGCTGCCGGCCGACTTCGACGACGTCTTCCACACGAGTGTCTTCGCCGCGTTCGAGCGGGAGCTGAAGCCCGTCGCCGGGGCCATGGAGGTGCTGGAGAAGCTGGCGGCGGACGGGGTGGCGTACTGCGTGGCGTCGTCCGGGAGCCATGAGCGGATCCGGGTCGGTCACCGGACGACGGGGCTCGACCGGTGGTTCGACCAGGACCGGGTCTTCAGCGCGCAGGACGTGGGGCGGGGGAAGCCCGCCCCCGACTTGTTCCTGTACGCCGCCGAGCGGATGGGAGTCGCGCCGCAGAGGTGCGTCGTCGTCGAGGACAGTCCACTCGGGGTGCAGGCCGCCGTGGCCGCGGGGATGGACGTGTACGGGTTCACCGCCATGACGCCCGCCGACAGGCTCGCCGGAGCCACGCACCTCTTCTCCAGCCTGGGGGAGTTGACCGACCTGCTCATATGACTCCGGCGGTGACACGGGTCGTGGGACCGGCGCTGACATTCGTCAGCGGTCTCGGAGTGAGCACACTCACGGCGCTCGCCCTCAGCAGTGTGGTGCCGGCCGTGCGGACCGGATGGGCTGCGGCCCGGGAGCGGAAGGTCAACGCGCTCGCCGCGCTCATCCTCTTCGTGAACGCCGTCGCGAGACCCAGGCGAACGGGTTGCCGCCCTCGTGGTCGCCCGGTGAAGCTGAACAAAAATCATCTTCGGCTGGATCTACCCACCGGTAAGCCGGAGCCCTACGCTCGCCGCCATGACTGATGTGCTGCGGCGCGGCAGGGCCTCGCTGGCGTTCGGCTTCTTCGCCCAGGGCGCCGTCTTCGCCCTGCTGGTGACCCGGATTCCGGCCATTCAGGACCGGTACGGGGTGTCCGACGCCCTGCTCCCCGTCTTCCTCGCAGCGGTGCCGGTCCTGGCCGGCGTCGGCAGCGTGGCGACCGAGCAGCTCGTCAAGCGGGTGCGGCCCAGCCGGCTGCTCCGCTGGTCGCAGCCCGTGGTGCTGCTCTCGCTGCTCGGCGTCGGAGCCGGGCGGCAGATGGCGGAACTCGCGATCGCGATGGCCGCGTTCGGGCTGGCCGTGGGCGCGCTGGACGCCTCCATGAACATGCTCGGGGTCAGTCTCCAGCGGACGTACGGGCGCAGCATCATGCTGGGTTTTCACGCGGTGTACAGCCTCGGCGGGATCGTCGGCGCGTCGCTCGCCTGGATGGGCGCGCACTGGCATCTGGCGCTGTGGGTGTCGTATCTGCCCGTCGTCGCGGTGCTGCTGCCGGGAACACTGGCCGGCAGCCGGTGGTACGTCGACGCGAGCGCGCCCGTGGTGGACGCCCCGGAGCGGAGCGGAAACCCCGGCCCCGTCGTCTTCAGGCTGCTGCTGCCGCTCTGCCTGGTGATGACGTTCGCGTACATCGGGGACTCCACCGTCTCCAACTGGAGCGCCAAGTACCTGCAGGACACGCTCGGGAGCTCGGAGCAGCTGGCGACCGTCCCGTACAACGTCTACATGGTCACCACACTGCTCGGCCGGTCCATCGGGGACTTCGGGGTGCGGCGGTTCGGGGCCGCGGCCGTCGTGCGGCTCGGGGCGCTGCTGGCGGCGCTCGGGTTCGCCGTGGTGGCGGGGGCGCCCGGGGCCTGGGTGGGGATGCTCGGATTCACCCTGCTGGGTCTCGGGCTGTGCGTACTGGTGCCGCAGACCTTCGCTGCCGCGGGGCGGTTGTTCCCCGGGGCTTCGGACACGGCCATCGCGCGGCTGAACATCTTCAACTACGTGGGCTTTCTGATCGGCTCGCCGTTGGTGGGCGCGCTCGGGGACGCCTGGAACTACCGCGGCGCCATGCTTGTGCCGATGGCGTTGGTCCTGGTGACGCTGGTGTATGCCCGCTCGTTCGCGCCCGCGGCGGACCGATACGGTGACGGGCATGAGCGGGCGTGCACAGCTGATGTGGGACGAGGCGGTAACGGGCTATGACTTCGGTCAGGACCATCCGATGGATCCGGTCCGGCTCGCGCTGACCAGGAAACTCGTCGACACCTTCGGGCTCGACCGGGAGGCCGGCGTGGTCTCGGCGAAACCGGCGGGCGACTCGACGCTGCGGCTGGTGCACCAGGAGGAGTACGTGCGGGCCGTGAAGGCCGCGTCCGCGGATCCGGCGTCGGCCGACGGTGCGTACGGGCTCGGTACCACGGACGATCCCGCCTTCGCCGGGATGCACGAGGTGTCCGCGCTGATCGCCGGGCAGTCGGTGGGGGCGGCCGAGGCCGTGTGGCGGGGGGAGGCCCTGCACGCGGTGAACTTCGCGGGCGGGCTGCACCACGCGATGCCGGGCGCCGCTTCCGGGTTCTGCATCTACAACGACGCAGCGCTCGCCATCGCCCGGCTGCTGGAGCTGGGCGCGGAGCGGATCGCCTACGTGGATGTGGACGTGCACCACGGCGACGGTGTGCAGGCCGTCTTCTGGGACGATCCGCGGGTGCTGACCGTCTCGCTGCACGAGCATCCGCGGACCCTCTTCCCACAGACCGGGTGGCCGGAGGAGACGGGCGGTGAGCACGCGCCGGGCAGCGCGGTGAACCTGGCGCTGCCGGCCGGGACCGGGGACGCCGGGTGGCTGCGGGCGTTCCATGCGGTGGTGCCGGAGCTGATCGCCGGCTTCCGGCCGCAGGTGCTGGTCACCCAGCACGGCGCCGACACCCACTTCGAGGACCCGCTCGCGCATTTCGCCGTGTCGCTGGACGCGCAGCGGGCCGTGCAGGCCGCGTGTCACGACCTCGCCCATGAGTACGCCGGCGGGCGCTGGGTCGCGCTGGGCGGGGGCGGGTACGCGGTCGTCGAGGTCGTCCCGCGCTCGTGGACGCATCTGGTGGCGATCGCGGTGGGCCGGCCGATCGCGCCGGAGACCGTGATCCCCGAGAGCTGGCGGCGGGAAGTGTACGCCCGGACACGGCAGCTGGCGCCGATGCGGATGACCGACGGCCGGTGGCCGGTCGAGTACGCGGACTGGGAGGCGGGGTACGACCCGGCGGACCGGCTGGACCAGGCGGTGCTCGCCACACGCAAGGCGGTGTTCCCGCTGCGCGGACTGCTGCCGTAGCGGGCTTCGCCGCGAGGCCAGGCCGCAGGCCGACGGGCCCGGCGCCGAGCACGCCACGGAGGCCGCCCGCGACGGTGATCGTCCACCGGCGGCCTCGGACGGGCGGCAGACGGCCGGGCACGGCCGTCTGCCGCCCGTCCGCGGGCGGGGTCCGCGGTATGTCAGCGGCTCGCGGGCACCGCCGCGCGCCGTCCGGCCGCGGAAGCGGTCCGCCGCGCCTGTCGCCCGTCGCCTGCAGTTCCCGCCCCTGGGCCCCCGGGCCCCTGGGCCCCCGGGCCCCCGGTATATCCGTGCGCCGTGCGCCGCCCGTGGTTCCGGTCCCCGCCCGTGGGCCGCTGTTCGCGGACGTGGCCCCTGACTGCGATCCTCCGCCCGCGTGGCGAATGACCCGGCGCCGGGCGCCGGCGCCGCCCGTGGCACCGTGGGTGCGCGTGGAGTCGGGGCGGTGCTGTGGGCCGGACGTGGGCGAGGGGCGTGGGGTTACGCCGACTGTGGGGTGTTTTCCGCTTTTCGGGGCTGTGGTCAGGACGAATGGGCCAGCATCGCTGACGTGTTGAGCACCGGAGCGCTGCGTGCGCACCTGCTGGCCGCCCGGCTCGCCGGGCCCGTGGCCACCACGCGCGAGGAGAGCCTGCGCAGCTATCGGCTCTTCGCCGCCCGCGATCCCCGCGCTCTGATCGGTCTGGATCCCGAAGGGACGTGGGGGCAACGGGAGGTGATGGCGTTGATGGCCGACAGGTGTGGGGTTTCGGCCGATCCCCGGCACACCTCCGGTCACGATGTGATCGACCCGGAGCGCACGCTGGAGGCGCTCGACGCCTTCGCGCGGCGGATCGGCAAGGCCGCGCGGGACGGGGTGCCGGTCCTCCTCGGCACCGGACACCCGCACCGGCTGCTCGGTTTCTACGCCGCGCTCGCGGACGCTCTGTCGGCGGCAGGATGTGCTGTTCTCACCCCGGCGCAGGGTCGCTGTGTCGACATAACGACCCGGTTCGGCCTACGCACGTGCAACCTTGATTACGTACGAGGTGTCGCGTTCGTGCGGAAACCGAGGCCCGGGACCGCCGGTTGTGAGACGGGCGCACACACCCACTCGCCGCTCCCGGTCCGTACCGCGCTGGCGGTCGCGGCCGAGGCCGGCGGGCCGCTGCCCGAGCTCGTCATCGGGGACCACGGGTGGGTCTGCGGGGCAGGTCAGCTGGGTTTCGACGCCATGGGCCTGGCCGATACGGACGATCCGGCGCTCTTCGTCGGTGAGGCGGAGGGGCGCGTGTCCGTCGCCGTTCCACTCGATGACGCTGTGCGGTCTGCTTACTACCGGCCGCTTACTCGCTATGTACTCAATCGAGCGTGTCTGTCACAGTAGGGCCGCCGATGCCATCCCCTCTTCCCCACTTGCATCACCCGCCCCTAGTCTGGGGAGTGAGCACGCAACGACGAAGAGTCACCGGGAGGGGAAGCCGGTGGCCGTCGAGTGCGGAAGGTTCAGGTGTGTCATGGCTGCAGCTGGCGAGAGGCCTCTGAACGAGGTTCAGTTCCTGACCGTGGCGGAAGTCGCCTCGGTGATGCGAGTGTCGAAGATGACCGTGTACCGGTTGGTGCACAGCGGTCATCTGCCGGCGATCCGGGTGGGAAGGTCCTTCCGGGTGCCGGAGCAGGCGGTTCACGATTATCTCCGCGAGAGTTACGTGGGGGTGGAGACGGCCTGACGACGGCCCGGCGGGGCCTGTTGGGACCTGCCGGGTCACCTCGATTACGACCTCAGCGCTCGGGCGGGTAGGCTAGCCCCTCGTAGGTCGTGTGGGCCCATGGCGCCCAGCACCGAGTGATGAGAAGTGAGCGAGGGTAGTCGTGGGCTCTGTTATCAAGAAGCGGCGCAAGCGGATGGCCAAGAAGAAGCACCGCAAGCTGCTCAAGCGCACGCGCGTTCAGCGTCGTAACAAGAAGTAGGACGCGGCCCGCAAGGGCGCCCTTGCTTCTGTGCGCGAGCGCGCACACGGTGACCCCCCACCCCTGGTGGGGGGTCATTGTCGTTTTGGCCGGATGCGGCCGTGCGTACGACGGTGAGTCCGAATGGCTTGGTCTGATCGTTCGGACGGGGCTGCGGTCACTTACTGCATCGGGTGGTCATCACAGCGCGACATCGACCCGATAAGTTGGCCGCACACGGGGAACGCGGCAGGCTAGCGGGCACAGCTGCGTCCACGACCGGACGCAACGGGAAGAGAGGCGCTGATCTTGGGGAAGGTCGTGCTCGTGACCGGAGTGGCCCGCCGGCTCGGCGGCCGGTTCGTACGACGGATCCAGCGTGACCCGGACGTCGACCGCGTCGTCGCGGTCGACGCGGTCCCGCCCGAGCACCATCTGGGCGGCGCCGACTTCGTCCGGGCCGACATCCGCCAGCCCACCATCGCCCGCGTGCTCGCCGAGCACTCCGTCGACACGGTCGTCCACATGGACGTGACCGGCACCCCGCTGGGCAGCGGCAGCCGGGCCACGGTCAAGGAGACCAACGTCATCGGCACCATGCAACTGCTCGGCGCCTGCCAGAAATCCCCGACCGTCAAGCGGCTCGTCGTGAAGTCCAGTACGAACGTGTACGGGTCCGCGCCCCGGGACCCGGCGGTCTTCACCGAGACGACCCCGCCCAAGTCCCTGCCCAGCGGAGGCTTCGCCAAGGACACCGTCGAGGTCGAGGGGTATGTGCGGGGCTTCGCGCGGCGCCGGCCCGATGTCGCCGTGTGCGTGCTGCGCTTCGCCAACATCCTCGGCCCGGGCGCCGATTCACCCCTCGCCTCGTACTTCTCGCTGCCGGTGCTGCCCACCGTCTTCGGCTACGACCCGCGGCTGCAGTTCGTCCACGAGGACGATGTGATCGAGGTGCTGCGGATCGGCTCCCACGAGCCGCGGCGCTCCACGCTCAACAGCGGCACCTTCAACGTCGCCGGTGACGGGGTGCTGCTGCTGTCGCAGTGTGCGCGCCGCCTCGGCCGGCCCACCGTGCCGCTGCTCCTGCCCGCGGTCACCTGGTTCGGCTCGGCGATGCGCACCCTGGGTATGACGGACTTCTCACCCGAGCAGATCCGGCTGCTCACCCACGGCCGGGTGGTGTCGACGGACGAGATGCGTGAGACGCTCGGATACGAGCCCAAGTACACGACCGCGGAGACCTTCGCGGACTTCGCGCACAGCCGCGGCCCCGGACTGCTGCCCCCGGAGGCCCTCGCGGGGGCCGTCGACCGGATTGCCGCACTGCCCGTCCTGGGCGGCGGTCACCCCCCGACGCAGAGCGCCAACTGAGGAGCGCATCAACGATGGCGGACGCCAAGGTCATTCCGTTCGACGACGACCGGTCCCGCGGAGCTGCCGCGCAGCGACCGCCGCGGCGCCGGGGCGCGGGGAGCCGGCGCAAGGGCGAGCCCGCGGCGGTCCGCGAAGTCCAGCCCCTGCCCGGCCGGGCGAACCCGCAGGATGATGGTCCTGTGACACGTGAGGATCCGCCGCAGGCCGGGCGCCGGGAACCCCGGGAGGGGGGCCTGGAGCGCCGCATCGCCGGGGGCCTGGCCTTTCTGCGGCGACGTCTGACGGGCGACTACGAGGTCGACGACTTCGGTTACGACGAGGAGCTGACCGACCAGGTCCTGATGTCGCTGCTGCGGCCCCTGTACGGGAAATACTTCCGGGTCGATGTGAAGGGGATCGAGAACATCCCGTCGAAGGGCGGGGCGCTGATCGTCGCCAACCACTCCGGCACGCTGCCGCTGGACGGCCTGATGATGCAGGTCGCCGTGCACGACAACCACCCGGCGGGCCGTCATCTGAGGCTGCTGGCCGCGGATCTGGTGTTCGTGCTGCCGGTGGTCAACGAGCTGGCCCGCAAGGCCGGCCACACACTGGCGTGCGCGGAGGACGCCCAGCGACTGCTGGAGCGCGGCGAGGTGGTCGGGGTGATGCCGGAGGGCTTCAAGGGCATCGGCAAACCGTTCAGCGAGCGCTACAAGCTGCAGCGCTTCGGCCGCGGCGGTTTCGTCTCCACGGCACTGCACGCCAGAGTGCCGATCATCCCGTGCTCGATCGTCGGGGCCGAGGAGATCTACCCGATGATCGGCAATGCGAAGACGCTGGCCCGCCTGCTGGGCTTCCCGTACTTCCCGATGACTCCGACGTTCCCGTGGCTCGGCCCGCTGGGCGCGATCCCACTGCCGACGAAGTGGACCATCCAGTTCGGTGAGCCGATCCCCACGGACGGCTACCCGCCGGAGGCGGCCGAGGACCCGATGCTGATGTTCAACCTGACGGACCAGGTCAGGGAGCAGATCCAGCACACGCTGTACAAGCTGCTGGTGCAGCGCAGGTCGGTCTTCTTCTGAACCGCGGTACGCCGCGTACGAGGACGGGGCGCCCCTTTCGCAGGGGGCGCCCCGTCCTCGTAGGAGCGATGAGCGCGGAGCTATCCGCTGTTCTCGCTGTCGATGCCCAGCCCCGGCAGAAGGCCCGGGAGCAGGGGCGGAAGCGTCACGTCCGGGGCGGTCGTCGGGCTGGTGCTAGACGAGGGCGAACCGCTGGCGCTGTCCTTCGGCGGGTCCAGCAGGCCGCCGGTGCTGCCGCCGAGCAGGCCGTCGCCGCCGCTCCTGGAGGCGGACGGCTCGGGCCGGTCGTCGTGCGTGCTGCCGGTGGTGGAGCCGCCGGTGGTGCCGGGTGCCGGGCCGCCCGTGCCGGTCGAGCCGGTGGTGTCCGTCCCCGGAGTCTGGTGCCGACCGGAGCCGTCCCGGGACGGCGACTGCGGCAGCAGTGACTGCAGGGGGGCCACTTCCTGGTCTATGGCGTCGAACACGGACGACACCTGCTGACTGACGTCGCCCAGCTGGACGGGCAGCCGGTCGCGCAGGGCGCCCCAGGTGTCGCGGTGGGACGCGGAGAAGGCGGAGAGCGCCTGGATGGGGCCGAGCGAGCCGTTGCGCTCGTATGCCTCGTGCAGCAGGCGGTGGCCTTCGGACGCGTCGTGCTGCACGCCGGACAGGGTGCGGCGGATCTCGCCGAGGGACTCGTGGTCGAGGTGGCCGCCGCGGCCGCGCTCCATCAGCCGGCGGGCCTCGTTCAGCCGGGTCGACGCCTGGTCCAGATAGATCCGGCCGCGGTCGACGTCCCCGTCGGCCAGGCCGAGCTTGACGTCCTCGATGCCGCGTTTGAGGCCGTAGAGCGAGTCACCGGGCAGGGCGTCGGAGCTCGCGGCGGCCACCCCGCCGAAGGAGGCGGCGGCGACACCCACGCTGAGCCCGCCCGCGGCGAGGCCCTTGGTGAGCCGGGTACGCGGCCGCAACTTCCCCAGCGGGCTTGCCCGGTGGGCGCCCCGGGCGCGTGAAGAACCCTGCCGGGGCACGGTCCGGTCCGCCGTCTCGCCCTCCGCGGCCGTGCCCTCCTGCAGCATGGCCTCCATCGCGGCCACCAGCCGCGCGCGCTGGACGACCTTGACCTCGGGATCCAGCTCCGGCCGGGGCAGCTCGCCGAGATGGGCCGTGAGGGTCAACAGTCGGGCCTGCTCGGTGCGTTCCGCGGCGGCCGGGGCCGGTCCTCCGGGCCGCTGGGCTGCCGTGCCCTGGTCGTCGGACTGCTCCTCCAGGGCCTGGGCGAAGGCGCTCGCCCGCCGGTGCGCCGATACGTTCGCGATCACTGGCGGCACCTCCTCTCGTCATGACGGTCGACTCCCCAGGGGGCCTGAGGGTTGCACGCCCCGACCACGTCCACACGATCGAGTGATCGGGGGCCGTCGGGGAGTGACCGCAGGGAGCCTGTATCCCGCACAACGAGCGGCTCGGCACTTGGGTTACGGACGACGGATGATCGGACCACGAAGTCAACCGACCTGTACTTTGGGTGAGTTGAATGTCGCGGAGCGTATGCGCCGCATATGCGATCCGGTGTGGCCGTGACGGCCGGGGTGGCCGTGGTGGGCCGCGTCAGCGGGCGTCTTCGGGCAGGAGCCGGGCGAGGGTGCGGACCGCCCGGTACTGGAGGGTCTTGATCGCGCCCTCGTTCTTGCCCATCACCCGGGCGGTCTCGGCGACGGAGAGACCCTGCAGGAAACGCAGCGTCACGCATTCCTGTTGCTGTGGGTTGAGCCGGCGCACGGCGTCGAGCAGCGCGGCGTTGGAGAGGGACTCGAGGACGGAGTCCTCCGGGGAGCGCTCGACCTCGTTGGCGTCGAGCATCTCCCCGGTGGTCACCTCCAGCCGGAAACGGCTGGACTTGAAGTGGTCGGCGACCAGGTTGCGGGCGATGGTGACGAGCCAGGCACCGAAGTCACGCCCCTGCCAGGTGAAGGTCCCGATCCGCCGCAGGGCGCGCAGAAAGGTCTCGCTGGTGAGGTCCTCGGCGGTCGCCCTGCCTCCCACCCGGTAGTAGATGTAGCGGTACACGGTGTCGCTGTACTGGTCGTACAGGCGCCCGAAGGCTTCGGCCTCGCCGGCCTGGGCGCGCTCCACGAGGTCCATCATGCGGGCGCTGTCACTGTCCGCGGCCGGGCGGCGTGCGGTGGTGGCGGCCGAGGCGGGGCGGCCCCGCCTGCCGCCGACCGCGGCGCTGCCGTCCGCCAGTGCGTAGCACGGGCCGACGGGGGCAGCGGTGGCGAAGGCGGGGACGGCGTACGCGGTGGGGACGAAGCCTCGCAACAGGTCGTGGACCGTTGCGCGCAGCGTAGCCAGGCCCGAGGCGTCAACCCCGACGTGTGGGTACACGAGACTCCCAGAGGCAGAGCTTCCATCACGTGCAGTGCGGAACCATTCACCCGTCGTGGCGACGGAGGGGTACCGGTATGCGTCTGAGGAGAATAACGCTTAGTACAGGCAGCATTACACCCGGTTGCTCAAATCACCGATTACGTCGCTTCTGTAACCGATTGACGCTCGCTCAAATGCCGCACAATGACAACTTGTTGACCGAATCGGTCCGCCTTCCGGCTGGGAACGGGGCGTGTTGTGGCCGGGTGGACACGAGGGGAGTGGTGGGGAGAAGGAGGGGTGGGGCGCGTGGAATGCGCCGCCCTCCAGGCCGGGCGCACCGCGGTCACGCTGGGTGACGGAACGGCGGGTTGACCGGCGTGGTCGCCGGTGCACGGTTTGGTCACGAACCGGCAACGGTTGGTCCGGTCCCGGCCCGGCCGGCCCGGATGCCCGGCTGGGATCCGCGGCGCGTGCGGGATCAGCGGCGCCGGCGGTACAGGGTGATGGCCGCCGCCGTGCCGCCGGCCACCGCGCCGACGCCGGCCGCGGCCGGCAGTCCGACCTTCGCCGCCTTGCGGGCCGTGCGGTAGTCGCGCAGGCGCCAGTCGCAGTCGCGGGCGTGCTTGCGGAGCTTGGCGTCCGGGTTGATCGCGTACGGGTGCCCCACCAGCGACAGCATCGGGATGTCGTTGTGGGAGTCGCTGTAGGCCGCGCACCGGGACAGGTCCAGGCCCTCCGCCGTGGCCAGGGCGCGTACCGCCTCCGCCTTGGCGGGGCCGTGCAGCGGTTCGCCGACGAGCCTGCCGGTGTAGATGCCGTCCACCGACTCCGCCACCGTGCCCAGGGCCCCGGTCAGGCCGAGGCGGCGGGCGATCACCGTGGCGATCTCGACCGGCGCGGCGGTGACCAGCCACACCTTCTGGCCCGCGTCCAGGTGGGCCTGGGCCAGCGCCCGGGTGCCCGGCCAGATGCGTTCGGCCATGTACTCGTCGTAGATCTCCTCGCCGATCGACATCAGCTCGGCGACACGGTGGCCCTTCACGATCGACAGCGCCGAGTCCCGCGCGTCCTGCATGTGCTCGGGGTCCTCGACCCCGGCCAGCCGGAACCACGCCTGCTGCCAGGCGAACTTCGCCAGGTCCCGGGTCTCGAAGAACTTGCGCTTGTACAGGCCCCGGCCGAAGTGGAACAGCGCTGCGCCCTGCATGACGGTGTTGTCCAGGTCGAAGAACGCGGCGGCCCTGTCGTCGCCGAGCACCGGGAACTGGGGTTCCTGGTCGGAGACCTCCTGGGGGGCGGTGTCCTGGGAGGACTTGCGCGCCGCCTCGGCCGAGGCCTCGCCTGCCAACACGCTCCGCGCCGTGGCGGAGCGCCTACGGGGAGTGAGCCATCCTAGAGCGGCCATGACGCGAGCATAGCCATTCAGTTCGGGGCTTCCGGTCCTGAGAGGTTTGCAGGCCGTGAACTCTCCGGGGCCGTGTCGTTAAAGAAGTCACTCCGCGGGCGTGTCGCCGGGGCGTCGTCGGCGGTCGCCGGGTTATGGCGCCCGGGCGCCCTTCGGGCCCGCTGGAGCGAGAATGGCCGGCATGAGTCCCATCTTTCGGCGGAAGAACCCCCAGGACCGGCTTGTCACCCTGATCGGCAAGCCCGGGTGCCATCTGTGCGACGACGCGCAGGCCGTCGTCGAGAGGGTCTGCGGCGACCTCGGTGTTTCCTGGGAGAAGAAGGACATCACCGAGGACCAGGAGCTCCACCGGCGGTACTGGGAGCAGATCCCGGTGGTGCTGATCGACGGCGAGCAGCACACGTTCTGGCGCGTGAACGAGGAACGCCTGCGCAAAGCCCTCGCGTAGGGCCCGTCGAGGTCTCCCGCGCGGGGTCCTCCGGATTCCACGTGGCGAACACAACACGCCGGAGGGAGGGGCCGGTCATGACCCCGAATCGATACCTGACCGACCAGTCCAAGTGGTCTGGAAAGTCGCCTAGGATCGACGGCAACTGGTCTCGGGGGCATGGATGTTGAGAGGAGGGGGCGGCCTTGCCCCCAAGAGAAGAGGAACGATGGCGGCCGTGCGCCGGTTCCCTGCGGATGCGCCGGGGGCGCGTGACCCCGGTCACGTTGGCCGGGCAAATCGGACACCATCTTTGTGCACGCGTTCACAAAGACATAGCCTGCATTCGACGGGGCGGTCTGGGGACGTGTGACCGCCTGCAGCCCCGCTCTACCCGCAGGAGCACCGTGGCAACTGGCCGAACTCACCGACCGGCGACCCGTAGCCGAGGGATCCCCGAGGCCACCGTCGCCAGGCTTCCGCTGTACCTCCGAGCCCTGACCGCGCTGTCGGAGCGCTCGGTCCCCACGGTCTCCTCCGAGGAGCTGGCCGCGGCCGCCGGGGTCAATTCCGCCAAGCTGCGGAAGGACTTCTCCTACCTCGGCTCGTACGGGACCCGGGGCGTGGGCTACGACGTCGAGTACCTCGTCTACCAGATCTCCCGCGAACTGGGCCTGACCCAGGACTGGCCGGTCGTGATCGTCGGTATCGGTAACCTCGGCGCGGCGCTGGCCAACTACGGCGGGTTCGCCTCCCGCGGCTTCCGGGTCGCGGCACTGATCGACGCCGATCCCGCGCTCACGGGCAAGGCGGTCGCCGGCATCCCGGTCCAGCACACCGACGACCTGGAAAAGATCATCAAGGACAACGGCGTGTCCATCGGTGTCATCGCCACTCCCGCCGGGGCCGCCCAGCAGGTCTGCGACCGGCTCGTGGCGGCGGGCGTGTCCTCCATCCTGAACTTCGCGCCGACCGTGCTGAACGTCCCGGACGGCGTCGACGTGCGCAAGGTCGACCTCTCCATCGAGCTGCAGATCCTCGCCTTCCACGAGCAGCGCAAGGCCGGAGAGGAAGCCATGGCCGAGGCCCTGCCGGCCGTCGCCGTGGTCAAGGACTCCTCCGACCAGGGGCCCGACGGGGACGTTCCCGCCGTGATGCCGGCATGAGCCTCCTCGTCGTCGGGCTGAGCCACCGCAGCGCTCCGGTCAGCCTCCTGGAACGGGCCGCGCTGGCCGAGGACGCCCAGGCCAAACTCCTCCACGACACGGTCGCCGTCGAGCCGGCCACCGAGGCCGCGGTGCTCGCCACCTGCAACCGGATCGAGCTGTACGCCGACGTGGACAAGTTCCATGCGGGCGTCGCCGAGCTGTCCACGCTGCTCGCCCGGCACAGCGGCGTGGGCCTCGACGAGCTCACCCCCTATCTGTACGTGCACTACGAGGACCGGGCCGTCCACCACCTGTTCTCGGTGGCCTGCGGACTGGACTCGATGGTCGTCGGCGAGGGCCAGATCCTCGGCCAGATCAAGGAGTCCCTGGCCACCGCGCAGGAGCTGCACACCGCCGGACGGCTGCTGAACGACCTGTTCCAGCAGTCCCTGCGGGTCGGCAAGCGCGCCCACTCCGAGACGGGTATCGACCGGGCCGGGCAGTCCCTGGTCACCTTCGGTCTGGAGCAGCTGTCCTCCGGGGCGCCGGTCGGGGACTGGGCCAAGGGCAAGCGCGCCCTCGTGATCGGTGCCGGCTCCATGTCCTCGCTGGCCGCCGCGACCCTCGCGCGCGCCGGGGTCGCCGAGGTCGTGATCGCCAACCGCACGCTGGAGCGTGCCGAGCGCCTCGCGCAGATCCTGACGGAGACGGACGACACGGACGTGTCGGCACGTGCGGTACCGATGGAGACGGTGCCGCACGAGCTGACACGTGCCGACGTCGCGGTGTCCTGCACGGGCGCCACCGGCCTGGTCCTCACGGCCGAGGCGGTCACGGAGGCGGTCGAGGGCCGTATGGGCGGCCCGGTCACCCCCGCGGTCCGGTCCGTTCCGGCCCCGGCCACCAGGTCCGCCCGTACGGCCGGCCCGTCCCCCGTACGGGACGAGCCCGCGTCGGCCGGCCTCGGCGGCGAGGACGGCTGCCCCCTCGACGTGGCGGCCGTTCAGGGCACGGCCGGCTTCTCGGTGGCGGGCGAGGCGGCGGTCGCCGGAATGGCGACCACCGAACTGGAGCAGCACGCGGTGTGGGTGGACAAGGGCGCCGTGGAGGAGCGCGGCGGCCGCGCGGCCGCCGTCGGCGCTGCCGTGCTCGACCCGGAGGCCGAGGCCGAGGTCATCAGCGCGCTCGTGGCGACGGTCGCCACGAGCGGCCGGATCCCGGAGCGGCGCCGCCCCGAGCAGGCCGTGGAGATCCCCCGCCCCGCGCCCGTCCTGTCGCTCCTCGACCTCGCGATGCCGCGGGACATCGACGCCGCCGTGCACCGGCTGCTCGGGGTCCGCCTCGTCGACATCGAGTCGCTCGCCGAGGCGTCCGCGGACGCTCCGATGGCCACCGACGTCGACCAGGTGCGACGGATCGTCGCCGACGAGGTCGCCGCCTTCGGCGCCGCCCAGCGCGCCGCGCACATCACGCCGACCGTGGTCGCGCTGCGTACCATGGCCGCCGACGTGGTGGCGAACGAGATCGCCCGCCTGGAGGGCCGGCTGCCGGGGCTGGACCACAAGCACCGCGCCGAGATCACGCAGACCGTGCGGCGCGTCGTCGACAAGCTGCTGCACGCGCCGACCGTACGGGTCAAGCAGCTGGCGGCCGAACCCGGCGGCGCCGGGTACGCGGACGCCCTGCGCACCCTGTTCGACCTCGACCCCGAGACGGTCGCCTCCGTCTCCCGGGCCGACGACACCAAGCGCACCGAGAACACCGAGAACGCCGAGAACCGAGGGCGAGCATGAGTGAGCAGGCACTGAGGCTGGGGACCAGGCGCAGCAAGCTGGCCATGGCCCAGTCCGGGCAGGTCGCGGACGCCGTGAGCCGGCTGACCGGACGGCCCGTGGAGCTCGTGGAGATCACCACCTACGGTGACACGTCCCGCGAGCACCTCGCGCGGATCGGTGGCACCGGTGTGTTCGTGACGGCCCTGCGCGACGCGCTGCTGCGCGGCGAGGTGGACTTCGCGGTGCACTCCCTCAAGGACCTGCCCACCGCGCAGCCCGAGGAGCTGGCGCTGGCCGCGGTGCCGGTGCGCGAGGATCCGCGGGACGTGATCGTCGCGCGGGACGCCCTGAAGCTCACCGACCTGCCCCGCGGCGCCCGCATCGGCACCGGGTCGCCGCGCCGCATGGCGCAGCTGAACGCGTACGCGCGCGGCCACGGCCTCGACATCGAGACGGTCCCGATCCGCGGCAACGTCGACACCCGCATCGGATACGTCCGCAGCGGCGAACTGGACGCGGTGGTCCTCGCCGCGGCCGGGCTCAACCGCATCGGGCGGATCGAGGAGGTGACCGACTTCCTGTCGGTCGACACGGTTTTGCCGGCTCCCGGCCAGGGGGCCCTCGCGATCGAGTGCAGGGCGGGGAACACCGCCCAGGATGCCGCGCTCATCGCCGCGCTCGCCGGGCTCGACGACCCGTTCACACGGGTCGCCGTGACCGCCGAGCGGTCCCTGCTCGCCGCCCTGGAGGCCGGTTGCAGCGCCCCCGTGGGCGCGCTGGCCGACCTTCCCCCATTCTCGGCTCCGCTCGAGCGGGGGGACCTCCAGGCCGACGGGCAGATTGTCAAGGAAATGCGCCTGCGCGGCGTCGTCGGCACGCCCGACGGCCAGACGCTGGTGCAGCTGTCCACCACCGGTCCCGTGCCCGAGACGCACGACCAGGCAATGGCGCTCGGTCGCGAACTCGCCGCCGAGATGCTCGCCAAGGGCGCGGCCGGTCTGATGGGGGAGCGAGCACATTGAGCCCCACCACCCTTCCAGTCGGCCTTGAACACGGGCACGTCACCTTCCTCGGTGCCGGACCCGGGGATCCGGGACTGCTGACACTGCGCGCCGTGGAGGCGCTGGCGCACGCTGATGTCCTCGTCGGTGAGCACGAGGTGCTCGACGTGGTGCGCACGCACGCCAGAGTGGGCGCCGCCTTCGTCCGCACGGACCTGGACCCTTCCACGGGTACGTTTCCGGGCGTGGGCACGCCTCAGCTGGCGGTTGTCGACGGCGCGTCAACAACCGCTGGTGCCCCCGCAATGAGGGATGCAGCACATCTTGTCATGGAGGCCGTACGGGGCGGCAAGCGGGTCGTCCGTGCGGTGTGCGGGGACCCCGGCCTGGACGCGTACGCGGCGGAGGAGATGCTGGCGTGCGCCGCCGAGGGCATTCCGTTCGAGGTGGTGCCGGGCGTCGCGGCCGCCGTGGGCGTGCCCGCGTACGCGGGTGTGCCGCTGCGGGACGCGCAGGGCGCGGACGTACGGTTCGTGGACGCGCGGACCGCCTCGGACCGCTGCTGGACCGAGGTCGGCGCCTCCGACGGCACGGTCGTGGTCTCCACGACCCTCGACTCGGTGGCGGCGGCCGCCGGGGAGCTGGTGGCCGCGGGCCGCAAGCCGGACACCCCGATGACGGTGACCGTCGCCGGGACGACGACGCGGCAGCGCACCTGGACCGCGACCCTCGGCTCCATCGCGCAGACGCTGAAGCAGGCGAAGGTGCTGCCCTCGCCCGAGGGCGGCCGGCCGGTGATAGCCGTCGTCGGCGAGCGTTCCGCCACCTCCCGGCGGGACCAGCTGTCGTGGTTCGAGAGCAAGCCGCTGTTCGGCTGGAAGGTCCTCGTCCCGCGGACCAAGGAGCAGGCCGCGTCGCTCTCCGACCAGCTGTGCTCGTACGGGGCCGTGCCGCACGAGGTGCCGACGATCGCCGTCGAGCCGCCGCGCACGCCCCAGCAGATGGAACGTGCCGTCAAGGGCCTGGTGACGGGCCGCTACGAGTGGATCGCGTTCACGTCGGTCAACGCGGTACGGGCGGTCCGGGAGAAGTTCGAGGAGTACGGGCTCGACGCGCGCGCCTTCGCGGGCATCAAGGTGGCCGCGGTGGGCGAGCAGACGGCGAAGGCGCTGGTGGCCTTCGGCGTGAAGCCGGACCTGATGCCGTCGGGGGAGCAGTCCGCCGCCGGCCTGCTGGACGACTGGCCGCCGTACGACCCGGTGTTCGACCCGATCGACCGTGTCTTCCTGCCGCGCGCCGACATCGCCACGGAGACCCTGGTGGCCGGCCTCATCGAGCTGGGCTGGGAGGTCGACGACGTCACGGCGTACCGCACCGTCCGAGCCTCGCCGCCGCCGGCAGAGACCCGTGAGGCGATCAAGGGCGGCGGCTTCGACGCGGTCCTGTTCACGTCGTCGTCCACGGTCCGCAACCTGGTGGGCATCGCGGGCAAGCCGCACAACGTGACGGTGATCGCGTGCATCGGCCCGGCCACGGCGAAGACGGCGGAGGAGCACGGCCTGCGGGTGGACGTCATGGCCCCGGAGCCGTCGGTCCACAAGCTGGCGGAGGCCCTGGCGGACTTCGGCCTGCGCCGCCGCGCCGCGGCCCTGGCGGCCGGCGACGCGGTGACCCGTCCGAGCGAGCGGCGGCCGGGGGCGCGGAGGCGGCGGTCCACGACCTGAGCCACGCGGAGGGCCGGACAGCAGGTCTCAGGGGTGTCCCCGGGCGCGGGGCGCCCCTGAGACCTGTCCGCGGCGCGCGGCGTCGGTCGCGGATCGCTTCGCCGCGGGTTCTCCTTCGCAAGTGGAGGGTCTTGGGCCAACGCCCGGCTCGGCGTCCCTGGTGACGGCCGCCCGAGCCGGCCCAAACCCTCCACTTGACGGCCGCGGCGTCAGCGTTCTGACGCGTAGGGCAGGAAGGCGGCCCAGGCGGTGGGGGCGAGGGGGAGGCGGGGGCCGTGGGGGTTCTTGGAGTCGCGGACGAGGATGCGGTCGGGGGCGGCTGCCACCTCGACGCAGTCGGGACCGTCAGCTGTGCTGTAGCTGCTCTTTATCCACTCCACGCCGGTGTCTGCTGCTCCTGATGTCTTGGGCGTCATGTCTGCGTCTCTCCCAGTACTTTTTCGATGAAGGCCAAGGACTCCCGGGGGCTGAGAGCCTGGGCGCGGATGACTCCGTAGCGGATGTCCAGGACCGTCGTCTCTTTGGGGCTCGTCATCACACGACTGCTGAGGGGTGCCTCGCTGAAGGCGATCGTGGTCCCGTCGTTGAGCTTGAGCAGCCTGAACGAGCCGTCCGTCCCCGAGTTCTCCTCACGGTCGAGAGGCAGGACCTGGAGGTCTACGTTGCGCAGCTGCGCCACCTCCAAAACTCGTTCGAGTTGCTGTCGCATGACCATCTTTCCCCCGATGGGGCGCCGAAGCGTCGACTCGCATTGGACGAAACTGAAGACTCGCCGTCCTGTCACGGGACCGAGGATTTCCTGGCGGGCCAGGCGCGCGGTGACCTGCTGTTCCACCTCTTCCTCGGCGAACGCCGGCCGACGGGCGTTGAAGATCGCCCGCGCGTACTCCTCCGTCTGCAACAGCCCATGGATGACCGAGTTGTTGTAGGCACACAGCTCGACCGCCTCCGCCTCCAGCTTCTTCAGGTCCCGCACCTTCTTGGGGTACCGAGCCTCCGCCACGTCCCCCTTCATCGCCGCGATCTTGCCTTCCGCGCCCAGGACCTGGTCCGCCGCGTCCAGGTACTCGGGCCGGGGAATGCGCCGGCCCCGTTCCACGGACGAGACCAGTTCCTCCCCGTACCCGATGGCCGACCCGAACTCCGCCTGGGTCATGCCGGCGGCCTCCCGCCACAGCTTCAACTGCCGCGCGACGGTCCTCATCACCGCCCCGGCCTCGTCGTCCTCCAGCCCCGCATCCCAGTCGCTCACGTCGCCACCGCCCTCCACCACGCCGCCCGTGTCCAACGTCGATCGCCCGGCGCGCGTCACCCCGTACACCCCGGACAAAGGCCGGATCACACCTGGACATCCGCCATCCGCACGGGCACCGGGCCTTCACAGGCTATGCGCGCGCGGCCACGCTGTGTGACGTGACGGACCGAATCACCCGAACCAGCAGTTCCGCTACCGCACCGGCCTCCGGCGCCCCGCCGCGCCAGTTCTCCGTGCCGCTCTCCGCCACCCGCCGCGGAGCCCGCCTGGCCCGGCTCCTGGCGACGGAGCAACTGCGCTCGTGGGAGCTGCCCCTCGACCCTGCCCGGCTCGTCGTCGCCGAATTCGCCGCCAACGCCGCCGTGCACGGCCGGATCCCCGGGCGGAGCTTCCGCCTGACCCTCCTCGTCACCGCGTCCTCGGTGCTGCGCATCGAAGTCGCCGACACCCGGGGCGACCGGTTGCCCACCCGCATCCATGCCACCGGTGGCCCCCTTGCCGCGTCCGGCTACGGGCTTTTGCTGGTCGAGGAGTTGGCGGACCGCTGGGGCGTGCGGTGCGGGCCGGTGCCGTGCAAGAGCGTATGGGCGGAGATCGATCTCGCCGGGGTCATGGACGGGCGGCGTACAGGCCCCGGTTGACGGCGCGCGTATGGCAGAGAGGAACGCATCATCGCCCGTCCCGGACCGCGAGCCGGGCGGCTCGAACGGGGAGAAAGGTGCGTACCCGATGACGGTCGGGCTCCTCTCCACGATTGCCGCCGTGTTCTACGGGGGCACGGTCTCGATCCTCGCTCTCACCGCGACCTTCGCCCGCGCTGCACACTGCGGCGTGAGGCGCGCAGCACTCTTGCCGTCCTGGTGCCGGGCAGGACGGTGGAGCCGCAGCAGGCAGACGGCGTGGCAGTGGGCTCCGACCGCTGGGTCCCCGACCGGGCCGGACACGAGGGGCGGCCCCGGGGCCGACGCACCGTCGGCAAAAGGACTCCCGGGGCGGGCGTAGCGTAGAGGGCATGACGAAGTACGGATCCTTCCCCGGTGCGCGTCCCCGCCGGCTGCGCACAACCCCCGTCATGCGCCGCATGGTGGCCGAGACGCGGCTGCACCCGGCCGACTTCATCCTCCCCGCCTTCGTACGGGAGGGCGTCAGCGAGCCCGTGCCGATCGCGGCCATGCCCGGCGTGGTGCAGCACACCCGCGACAGCCTGAAGAAGGCCGCGCTGGAGGCCGTGGAGGCCGGGGTGTCCGGGATCATGCTCTTCGGTGTGCCCGAGGAGTCGAAGAAGGACGCCGCCGGGACGCCGGGCACCGATCCGGAGGGGATCCTGCAGGTCGCCATCCGCGACGTGCGCGCCGAGGTCGGTGACGACCTGCTCGTCATGTCCGACCTGTGCCTGGACGAGACCACGGAGCACGGGCACTGCGGTGTGCTCGACGCGAAGGGGCGGGTCGACAACGACGCCACGCTGGAGCGGTACGCGGAGATGGCGCAGGTGCAGGCCGACGCGGGCGCCCATGTCGTCGGGCCCAGCGGCATGATGGACGGCCAGGTCGGTGTCGTCCGGGACGCGCTGGACCAGATCGGGCGGGAGGACGTCGCGATCCTCGCCTACACCGCCAAGTACTCCTCGGCCTTCTACGGGCCGTTCCGGGAGGCCGTCGCCTCGTCTCTGAAGGGTGACCGCAAGACCTACCAGCAGGACCCGGCCAACTGGCGGGAGTCCCTGCGGGAGCTCGCCCTCGACCTGGAGGAGGGCGCCGACATGGTGATGGTCAAGCCGGCGGGACCCTACCTCGACGTCCTCGCCCGGGTCGCCGACGCCGTGGACGTGCCGGTGGCCGCGTACCAGATCTCCGGCGAGTACTCGATGATCGAGGCCGCGGCCGAGAAGGGCTGGGTCGACCGCGACCGCGCGATCATGGAGACCCTGACCGGCATCAAGCGGGCCGGCGCCCGCAGCATCCTCACCTACTGGGCCGTCGAGGCCGCGCGGAAGCTGCGCTGACGGGGGCCTTCCGAGGCCGCGCGGAAGCTGCGCTGACGGGGCGTCCCATGCCGCGCGGGCGGCACGCGGGGCGCCCTTGCCCTGTGCCTCCCGGATCGCCGGCTCGCCGTCCTTCCGTGTGAGCACCGTCCGCCGTCTTCCGCGGACGGGTCTATGCGCGTAGCCTCCCTGGAGTGTCATGACCTCGCCAAGCCACCCTGCCCGTGAGGATTCCCCATGCCCCATGACCTCCAGACCGGCCACGCCCCGCGGCGACGCCCCGGCCGCGTCCGCCGTTTCCTCGCCGCGGCGACCGGGTTGCCGGCCGCCGCGCTCTCCCTGGTCCTGGCCCTTCCGTCCCCCTCATCCGCCGCACCGGCCGCACGCCCGGCACCGGTGGTGGCGACCCACCCCGACGCCGACCACGCCGGCTCCGGGGTGCGGAAGCACGAAGGCGGTACCGGCGGCTCCGCTCCCACCCTCGCCGCCGCATCCACCCTGGCCGCCGCGCCCCAGGGGCTCGACGTGAGCGGCCACCAGGGCACCGTGGACTGGACCGCGGTGAAGAACGACGGCGCCGCCTTCGCCTATGTGAAGGCCACCGAGGGCACCACCTACACCAGCCCGTACTTCAGCGGGCAGTACAGCGGCTCCTACAACGCCGGGCTGATCCGCGGCGCCTACCACTTCGCCCTCCCGGGGAACTCCGGCGGCAGCGCCCAGGCCGACTGGTTCGTGGACCACGGCGGCGGCTGGAGCGCGGACGGCAAGACCCTGCCACCGGCCCTCGACATCGAGTACAACCCCTACGGCGCCACCTGCTACGGGCTCAGCCAGAGCGCCATGGTGTCCTGGATCCGGGCGTTCAGCGACCGGGTGCACACCCGGACCGGCCGGTACCCGACGATCTACACCACCACCAACTGGTGGAGCACCTGCACCGGCAACGACAGCAGCTTCGGCGCCACCAACCCGCTGTGGCTGGCCCGCTACTCCACCAGCCCCGGCACCATGCCCGCCGGCTGGTCCGCCCAGACCATCTGGCAGTACTCCGACTCCGGAACCTTCCCCGGGGACCAGGACGTCTTCAACGGCACCTACTCCGACCTCCAGGCGTTCGCCCTCGGCACCGGCGGCACGCCGCCCCCGGCCGCCGGCTGGCCGACCGTGAAGCAGGGGCAGACCGGCGAGCGGGTGCGGACGGTGCAGTACCTGCTCAACGCGCAGGGCGCATCGCTGACCGTGGACGGCTCCTTCGGTCCGGCCACCGACAGCGCGGTCCGCTCCTTCCAGTCCGCCCACAGCCTCACCGTGGACGGCATCGTCGGAGCCAACACCTGGCAGGCGCTGGTCGTCACCGTGCGCCAGGGCGACTCCGGCTCCGCCGTCACGGCGCTGCAGCGGCAACTCAACGCGCACGGCGCATCGTTGACCGTGGACGGCTCCTTCGGTCCGGCCACCGACAGCGCGGTCCGCTCCTTCCAGTCCGCCCACAGCCTCACCGTGGACGGCATCGCCGGTCCCATGACCTGGCAGGCGCTGGTCGCCTGAGAGGGACGCGCCCGCGTGGTGGACGGTCCGCGTGTTCCGGGCCCGCGGTGATCGGCCGCCCACCGCGCGGCGCGGCCGCCCCGGCGCCCGGGCGGGGTCCGTTCGCCGGAGAAGAGGCGACCGGGGTGCGTGGTCACGTCTCCTGAACCGGCGCGGCGTCGGCCGTGACTGCCGGGAGCGGGTGGGCGACGGGGCCGGAAGCCCGGGCCGCAGTCGCCCGCCGATGGCCGTCCGAGCCGCGGGCCGCCGTACCGTCACGGGTGGACGCGCCGGGACGGGGCCTGGAGGCCGGGTCGTGCTCAGCCATCTCACCGACGACCTGAACCCGGAGAACATCCGCGCCCTCCAGCGCACGCTCGCTAAGCGCGGTGCGCCCTTCGTGCTGCGCTCCAAGGAGCAGGTAGCCCGGTTCTTCACCGGCACCCCGGGGCTCACGCTGGACGAGCCGGGCGTCGTCCCGGTCCACCACTGGCACCCGGACGGCGCGGCGCCCGTGCCCCAGCCGGTGGACCCGGAGTACCTCGCCACCCTCGACGGCATCGACAAGATCCGCTACCGCGCCGCGTTTGACGTCACCGACGCCGACATCAACGTGTACGGGGCCGTGGGCCGCAAGGAGCAGGCGGCCCGGTACCGCTGCCGACAGGCCGGGGCGCGAGCCTCGGCCTGTCGGCAGCGGTACCGGGCCCCCTCACCGCTCTGTGCCGAACCACAGCTCCGCGAGAATGTCGAGGCGCGGCTCGGACGGGGCGGGGAGCTCGCTCAAGTACCAGGGCAGATCGCTGTAGACGTGCAGCAGCGCGTACGCGAGCAGTTGGTACGGGTCGTACGGGGCGCGCCCGTACGCCGCGTGGAAGCGGCGGAACTGACGCGGGTCGGCGCGGGTCACGAACAGGCCGACGCTCGCGAAGTCGTACGCCGGGTCGCCGATCATCGCCGGCTCGAAGTCGAACAGCCCTGTCAGCCGGCGGCCGTCGCGCATGTCGATCGTCAGGTGCTCGCGCATGAACTCGGTGTGCAACAGCGCGAGTTCGGTGGACACGGGCAGGGCAACGGAGTCCAGGAAGCCGGGGATCTGGCTCAGCCAGGGCTCGGTCACCCCGTTGACGCCGTGCTGCCGGAGCGTGCCCGCACGCTGGCGGCGCAGAAAGGAGCTCCAGTCCGAGGGGCCCACGATGTCCGTCAGCGGCTTGAAGTCCATGGCGTGCAGCGCGGCCAGCGTCTCGGCCGACTCCGTGATGATCCGGTCCTGCTCCGCCGCCGTCAGCCGGGGCCACGCCTCGGACAGGGCCAGCCCCGGCAGCCGGGACATCAACACGAACCGCCAGCCGTTCACATACTCGTCGGTGGCATGCAGACGCGGTGTGGGCAGCGGCAGTTGGCCCCATAAATGGGCCAGCACCCGTGCCTCCCTGACGGCTTCGGCCGTCTCGAACCGCGGATAGAGCTTCAGCACCAGATCGCCCCCCACCGCGTACACCGGCAGGGAACCGTCGTCGAAACGCCACAACGACATCCCGGTGAGCCCCAGTTGGGAGCACAGGTCCTCCGCGGCCGGACGCATCAGCGCCTCGTCCCGGACCATTGCTTCCAACTCGTCGTTCGTGTCCACGCTGGGCAGCATGGGCGGCATGCTACGGCCCCCTGGCGGTCGTCCGCATGGCGAAATGAGGTTGTTGTAAAGAGCAGCGATGTCCCTAAGGTGCATGAACGAGGTGTTTTCGAGTGGCGTGCTCATGGCGTACTGCGCAGTGCGGGCGCGCCCCCGCGTCCAAGGAGCCGCCGTGACCGTCAGCGACCGTGTGATCAGCAGCCGGCCACCGCCCGCGTTGGCCGGCCGGGTCGCCGTGGTCGGCGGTTCCCCCGTTCGGGACATCCTCGCGGTCACCGCCCGGCCCGAGGTCGTCAACTTCGCGGGCGGGCTGCCGGCTCCCGGGCTCTTCGACACCGAGGGGATCGCCGCCGCCTTCCAGGACGTGCTGGCCGAGGTTCCGCAGCGGGCGCTGCAGTACTCGACGACCGAGGGCGAACCCGCGCTGAGGGCCGCGCTCGCGGACCGCACCACCGTGCGCGGTCTCGCGACCGCTCCCGACGACCTGCTCGTGACCACCGGTTCGCAGCAGGCGCTGTCCCTGCTCGCCACCGCCCTGCTGGAGCCCGGCGACACCGTCCTGGTCGAGAACCCCTGCTATCTCGCGGCGCTGCAGGCTTTCGGTTTCGCGGACGCCCGGGTCGTCGCCGTGCCCGGGGACGCGGACGGGGTGGATCCGGACGCGCTGGAGGAACTGGTGGTGCGGGAGCGCCCCAAGCTGCTCTACACGGTCCCCACCTTCCAGAACCCCACCGGCCGCACCCTGCCGGCCGAACGCCGTGCCGCGATCGCGCGCGTCGCCGCCCGGCGCGGGCTGTGGGGCGTCGAGGACGACCCCTACGGTGAACTCCGCTTCGAGGGCGAGCGGGTGCCGTGGATCGCCTCGTACGAGGAGGCGCGGGACCGCACCGTGCTGCTCGGTTCGTTCTCCAAGGTGATGGCCCCGGGGCTGCGGCTCGGCTGGCTACGGGCGCCCGCGGCGCTGCGGCGGGCCTGCGCGGTCGCCAAGCAGGCTGCCGACCTGCACACGCCGGCCGTGAACCAGCTCGCCGCGGCACGCTATCTCGCCGACCGTGACCTCGACGCGCACGTGGCGCGGGTCGCCGCCGCCTACGGCGAGCGCCGGGACGCCATGCTGGCGGGCCTCGCGGACGCGCTGCCCGAGGGCTCGTCCTGGAACCGCCCCGAGGGCGGCATGTTCCTGTGGGCCCGCCTGCCGGAGGGGTACGACACCACGGCCCTGCTCCCGCGGGTGGTGGAGCAGGACGTGGCGTACGTGCCCGGCAGGCCCTTCCACGCGGGCGTGCCGGACCCGTCGACGATGCGCCTGTGCTTCGTCACGCACACACCGGAGGAGATCGCGGAGGGGCTGCGCAGGCTGGGCAAGGGCCTCGGCTGAGGCGCGACCGCGGACCCCGCCGGGTTCAGTCCCACCAGAAGGACCACACCCGCTGGTCCAGGACCGCGTGTTCGGCATACGCGCGCAGCGTCTCGTGGTGGCCCTGGACGATGTTGTCCGGGCAGCACGCGAAGTGCTCGGCGGCCAACACCTCGGCCTCGGCCCGGGTGGTGGGCGGCGCCGCCACCGACAGGACGAGCTGGTCGAAGGTGAGCGCGACGACACGTATGCCGAAGCGGTCCTCCCAGGAGCGCAGGACCGAGCAGAGGACACCCGTGTCGTTCTCGTAGTTCAGCGGGCCGGGCCAGCCGATGACGGCCGGTATGTCCGCGGAGCGGCGGGCCGGAACCAGGGCCAGGCGGGGATCCTCGAACCAGGATCCGTCGCCCAGGAGGCGGTCGGCGACCTCGGCGGCCCGGACGTCGGGGTCGGCGGCCAGGGCCCGCCCGGGGGCGAGGCCGGGCCAGTCCGGGCCGAAGGGGGCGAGTGTCTCCTGGAGCGACGCCGGCCCACCGAAGACCTCGACGGCCTTCTCCTTCTCCCGGCCCGGACGGCCACCGTCGACACCGCCCGCCTCCGCCACGTAGTCGTCCCAGAACCCGTTCAGCACCTCCCCGGCGTCGTGATCACCGGGGTAGGACATCTCCCGGGGCGCCAGCTCCCACTTGTCCGGGCCGGCCACCTTTCCACCGACCTCGACGAGCACCGGCAGGAGCCCGGCCCGGGCGGCGCGCGCACCCAGGCGCGCCCAGTTGCCGGAGGACGCCGCGCGCCCGGCGTGCCACAGCAACGGCTCACGCCACGGGCCGTCGATCGTGGCGTCGATCAGTCTCCCGGGCGGGAGTTCAAGCCCGAGCGCGCGCCCGCTCGGGTCTGCCGCCAGCCTGGGCAGCGGATTGGGAAGGGAAGCCATGCCAGTGACTGTAAGGCAGCCGCCGACAACTGCCCTAGCGGGCCGCATGGATGGCGATCGCGGCCCGGGCGGTGAGGCGACACAGCGGCCCAGGCGGTGAGGACGCACAGCGGCCCGGGCGGTGAGGCCGCACAGCGGCCACGGGGGGGCGGTCGGAGGATGTGTGCCGGCGAGAGGCCCGATGACGGGGGTCCTGCACTTGCGGCGTGGCACACATCCTCCGATCCCGGGAGATGCACGGTCCGTCAGCCCCCGGCCGGGCTTTGCGGCCGTTCTTGACTCTGCTGCGCGATCACCCGGCGTGATGACACCCTGCCGAAACGGTCTCCACAGGGCGTTGCGGAGCAGGCAGGCCGGGCGTGGCCGAGGCCCTGGAGACACGACGCGTGACCGCCCGCCGGATTGCGCAGCAGAGTCGTTCCTCGCGTCGGCCGACCCGGGGCACGCGGCTTGCGTCAGAGCCGTTCGGGCGTCCTGATGCCCAGCAGGGCCATGCCCTCGTGCAGGGTGCGGGCCGTGATGTCGCACAGGAAGAGGCGGTTCTCGACCTGCTCCGGCGTCCCGGCCTTCAGGACCGGGCACTTGTCGTAGAAGGACGTGTACAGGGACGCCAGCTGGTAGAGGTAGGCCGCCAGCTTGTGCGGGGCGTACTCCCTCGCGGCCTCCGTCACCGTCTCCGCGAACTGGTCCGCGTGCAGGCCCAGGGCCCGCTCCGCGCCGGCCAGCTCCAGCTCCGGGTGCGCGGCCGGGCGTGCCTCGCCGGCCTTGCGGAGGATCGACCGGATACGGGCGTACGCGTACTGGAGGTACACGGACGTGTCGCCGTTCAGCGACACCATCTGGTCCAGGTCGAACTTGTAGTCGCGGCTCGCCGACGTCGACAGGTCCGCGTACTTCACCGCGCCGATGCCCACCTGGGCGCCGCGCTCGGCGATCTCCTCCTCGGACAGCTCCTGCGCCTTCTCCCGCACGACGGCACAGGCGCGCTCGATCGCCTCGTCCAGGAGGTCGACCAGCCGTACCGTCTCGCCCTCACGGGTCTTGAACGGCTTGCCGTCCTTGCCGAGGACCGTGCCGAAGGCGAGCTGGACCGCCTTGACGCCGTCGTTGAGCCAGCCGGCCCGGCGGGCGGTCTCGAAGACCATCCTGAAGTGCAGCGACTGGCGGGCGTCCACGACGTACAGGAGCGAGTCGGCCTTCAGGTTGAAGACGCGGTCGCGGATCGCGGAGAGGTCCGTGGCCGCGTAGCCGTAGCCGCCGTCGGACTTCTGCACGATCAGCGGGACCGGGTTGCCGTCGGGGCCCTTGATGTCGTCGAAGAACACGCACAGCGCGCCCTCGGAGCGGACCGCGACGCCGGACTCCTCCAGCAGGCGGCACGTCTCCTGGAGCATCTCGTTGTAGCCCGACTCGCCGACGATGTCCGGGTCGCGGATCTCCATGTCCAGCTTCTCGAAGACCGAGAAGAAGTAGATCTTCGACTCGTCCACGAACTTCTGCCACACGGCGAGCGTGTGCGGGTCGCCGGCCTGGAGGTCCACCACCCGGCGCCGCGAGCGCGTCTTGAACTCCTCGTCGGAGTTGAAGAGCCTGCGGGCCGCCTTGTAGAGCCGGTCGAGGTTCGACATCGCCTCCTCGCCGGTGACCTCGGCGGCCTTGTGGTCCAGCTCGTGCGGGTGCTCGTCCAGGTACTGGATGAGCATGCCGAACTGGGTGCCCCAGTCGCCGATGTGGTGGCGGCGGATCACGCTCTCGCCGGTGAACTCCAGGAGCTTGACGACGGAGTCGCCGATCACCGCGGAGCGCAGGTGGCCGACGTGCATCTCCTTCGCGACGTTCGGCTGGGCGTAGTCGATGACCGTCGTGCCCGGGTTCTCGGCGTAGGGCACGCCGAGGCGGCCGTCGGGGTCGGCGGCGCGGGCGGCGAGGTTCCCGGTGATCGCCTTGTCGGTGACCGTGATGTTGAGGAAGCCGGGGCCGGAGACCTCGACGTCCTTGATCACGTCACCGGTGACGACCCTGTCCACGACCTGGCCCGCCAGCTCGCGCGGGTTCGCCTTCGCCTTCTTGGCGAGCGCCAGGATCCCGTTGGCCTGGTAGTCCGCCCGGTCGCTTCGTCGCAGCAGCGGGTCCGCGTCGGCGGCCTCCGGCAGGGCAGCCGAGAGGGCGGTCGCGAGGCGCTGGTGGACGGAGGCGGTGAGGGACGTGACCGAGGCCATAGGAGTGGGTGCCGTTCTCCTCGTGCGAATGGATAGACCCGGCCAGTATCCCATGGGGGGTAAAGCGAATTTTCCGGTCGCCGGGTGAACCCCGGCACGCGTCCGCTCGTCCCCGGGTGAGGGAGCGGTACGGCGTTGAGAAGCCGTTTTCGTGGATGTGGGTGTGGCTGGGACAATGGAGCGGTCAGCCGTGCGACCGTCCGGCTGCTCATGGAGAACCTTCAGAAAAAGAGGACGTGCCGATCGTGGCTCAGAGCACCGAGACCACCGACTGGGTCTCCCGTTTCGCGGATGAGGTCATCGAGGAGTCGGAGCGCCGGGCCCCTGGCAAACCGGTCGTCGTCGCGTCCGGGCTCTCCCCCTCGGGGCCCATCCACCTGGGCAACCTGCGGGAGGTCATGACGCCCCACCTCGTCGCCGACGAGATCCGGCGGCGCGGGTACGAGGTGCGCCACCTGATCTCCTGGGACGACTACGACCGGTACCGGAAGGTGCCGGCCGGTGTCACCGGCACCGACGAGTCCTGGGCCGAGCACATCGGCAAGCCGCTGACCTCCGTCCCGGCCCCGAAGGGCTCCCCGCACCCCAACTGGGCGGAGCACTTCAAGGCCGCCATGATCGCCTCGCTGGCCGAGCTGGGCGTGGAGTTCGACGGCATCAGCCAGACCGCGCAGTACACCTCGGGCGTGTACCGGGAGCAGATCCTGCACGCGATGAAGCACCGCGGTGAGATCGACGCGGTGCTCGCCCAGTACCGGACCAAGCCGAAGCCCGCGAAGAAGCAGCAGCAGAAGCCCGTCGACGAGGCCGAGCTGGAGGCCGAGGAGGGGTCGGGCGCGGCGGCCGAGGACGACGGCAGCTCCGGCTCCTCCGGGTACTTCCCGTACAAGCCGTACTGCGGCGCCTGCGAGAAGGACTTCACCACCGTCACCGCCTATGACGACGACACCACCGAGATCACCTACGTCTGCACCGCGTGCGGCTTCTCGGAGACGGTCCGGCTCAGCGAGTTCAACCGCGGCAAGCTGGTGTGGAAGGTCGACTGGCCGATGCGCTGGGCGTACGAGGGCGTGATCTTCGAGCCGAGCGGTGTCGACCACTCCTCTCCCGGATCCAGCTTCCAGGTGGGCGGGCAGATCGTCGGGATCTTCGGCGGCAAGCAGCCCATCGGGCCCATGTACGCGTTCGTGGGCATCAGCGGGATGGCGAAGATGTCCAGCAGCAAGGGCGGGGTCCCCACCCCGGCCGACGCCCTGCGGATCATGGAACCCCAGCTGCTGCGCTGGCTCTACGCCCGCCGCCGGCCCAACCAGTCCTTCAAGATCGCCTTCGACCAGGAGATCCAGCGGCTCTACGACGAGTGGGACAAGCTGGCGGCCAAGGTCGCCGACGGCTCCGCGCTGCCGGGTGACGTGGCCGCGTACACCCGGGCGGTCGGCACCGCCTCCGGGGCGCTGCCCGCCACCTTGCGCCCGCTCCCGTACCGCACGCTCGCGTCCGTCGCCGACATCACCGCGGGCCACCGGGACCAGGCGCTGCGCATCCTGTCCGACCTCGACCCGGCCGACCCGCTCACCTCGCTCGACGAGGCCCGTCCGCGGTACGACAGGGCGGAGGCGTGGATCAACACCCACGTCCCGGCCGACCAGCGCACCATCGTCCGCGACGAGCCCGACGTGGAGCTGCTGAAGTCCCTCGACGAGCAGGCGCAGCAGTCGGTGCGGCTGCTGCTCGACGGGCTGGAGGAGCACTGGTCCCTGGACGGGCTCACCCACCTCGTGTACGGGGTTCCCAAGGTCCAGGCCGGGTTCTCGGCCGACGCCACCCCCAAGGAGCTGCCGCCGGAGATCAAGACCTCCCAGCGGTCGTTCTTCGCGCTCCTCTACCACCTGCTGGTGGGGCGGGACACGGGGCCACGGCTGCCCACGCTGCTGCTGGCCGTGGGCCAGGACCGGGTCCGGAGGCTGCTCGGGGAGTGAACCCCGCGCGCGAGGCCCCCGTGCGTTCCCGTACGGGGGCCTCGCGCACGCAGGCGCTCACGCGATGTGGTCCTCTTCGAGTTCCATGGAGTGGCGGTTCTGGAAGCGCATGACCATCCGCTTGGCGTCCGCGTCCAGGACGGGAACCCCGTACGTCGCCTCGACGTTGTCGCTGAACTCGCGCGGGGTCGGGTAGCCGCTGCCGCTGATCGACTGCTTGAAGACCTGGTAGTAGGCGTCCTCGTCCGGCTCCGTGCCACCGCCCTCGCCGAGCTCGCGGGTGCGGTTGCCGGAGACGGGGATGGGGAAGCTGCCGGTCTCCTCCGGGGAGGGTTCCCCGGCGGGCGGCTGCTGCGGCTGTTCGTCGCGCTGCCGCTCCTGGTACCGAGCCTGCAGGTACTGCTCCCGGGCGTACTGCTGCTCGGCGTACTGCTCCTGGGCGTACTGGTCCTCTTGGTACTGCGCCTGCTGGTACTGGTCCTCCTGGAGCTGCTGCTCCTCGTACCACTGCCAGTGCTCTTCTTCCGGCTCGTACGACGGGTCCGGGTCGAAGTTCGGGTCGTAGCCGCCGTGGTATTCGACCTGCTGGGGCCGGAACCAGGGGCTCTGGTCGGGGTCCGGGACCTGTTCGGGCTGGCCGGGGTTCCCGCCGCCGTCCAGCTGCGGGCGCCGAGCACCGACGGGCAGCCCCTGCTGCGGGACGGGTGCCGCCCCGGCGTCGTGGTCGCCGACGGCCGGGTCGAGCCGGGGCGCCGGGGGTATCAGCGCCGGCTCGATGCCGGCCGCCGCCAGACCGGCGGGCGCGGTGTCGGCGAGCGGGACCCCGTACCGGGCCAGCCGCAGCGGCATCAGGGATTCCACCGGGGCCTTGCGCCGCCAGGCCCGGCCGAAGCGGGAGCGCAGGCGGGCCTGGTAGACGAGACGCTCCTGCTCCAGCTTGATGACCTGGTCGTAGGAGCGCAGCTCCCACAGCTTCATCCGGCGCCAGAGCAGGAAGGTGGGTACGGGGGACAGCAGCCAGCGGGTCAGGCGGACGCCCTCCATGTGCTTGTCCGCCGTGATGTCCGCGATCCGGCCGATCGCGTGGCGGGCCGCCTCGACCGCGACCACGAACAGGACGGGGATGACCGCGTGCATGCCCACGCCCAGCGGGTCCGGCCAGGCCGCGGCGCCGTTGAACGCGATCGTCGCCGCCGTCAGCAGCCATGCCGTCTGCCGCAGAAGGGGGAAGGGGATGCGGATCCAGGTCAGCAGCAGGTCCAGGGCGAGCAGGACGCAGATGCCCGCGTCGATGCCGACCGGGAAGACGTAACTGAAGTTCCCGAAGCCTTTCTTGATCGCCAGTTCGCGGACGGCCGCATACGAACCCGCGAAGCCGATGCCGGCGATGACGACGGCACCGGTGACGACCACGCCGATGAGAACCCGGTGCATCCGTGTCAGCTGGAGTGGCGCGGCCACCTGTACTCCCCTCCCCTTGCGTGTTGTTGCGCGCAACAGGGTGGCACACGTGTGCGGCGAACGGGTGGCCGGTGTGGACGAAGCCCGGCCCGGCAGGGCGCCGGGCCGCGCCGACAACCCTGTCTGAGCTGCGGGTACGGCGGAAGGAGGTCAGCTCTTCCCGGTGCCCGAGGAGGCCGTCGGGGAGGCGCTCTTCGCGGCGCTCTCCGACGCGCTGGGCGACGGCGACTTCGTCGCGGAGGCGCCCTTCGACGGTGAGGCGGCCGGTGGGGTGCCCGCGCCGCCGCCCTCCCCGTTCGCCGCCGACACCGCGGCCACCGCGTCCTTGACGGCCTTCTCCGCCGCCTTCGTCAGGTCGTCGGCGTTCGGAGTCTTGTCCCCGGCCAGGCCCGCGCCGTTGTAGTCGAGCGTGATGACCACGTTCTCCACACGCGCCACGACGGTCTGCTGCTTGAAGGCGCCTTCCTTCTTCTTCAGGTCGTAGCGCACCGCGGTCGCCTCGTCGCCGGTCCCGGCGACCGGTTCCGAGCGGGTGTTCTGCGCGTCCGGCACGGACCGGGCCTCCCGCACCTGCTTGGCGTAATAGGCCCGCGCCAGCTTGTCGCCCTCGCCGCGCGTGGCGTCGGACTCGAAGCGCAGCAGCGAGACGTTCAGCCAGCGGAACTGCGAGCCCTTGATGCCATTGTTCTGCAGGCTGCTCCACGAGCAGCTCGCACGCGTCGCCGTGTCCTCCGACCTGCCCTCTTTGCCTGACTTTGCCCCCTTCGGCACCAGTTCCTCCAGGGTCTTCCCGGGCAGGACGGCGCAGGCCGCGGGGAGCTTCGCGTACGCCGCCGGCCGCACGGTGTTCGCCGAGGCGCTCTCGCCGGGAGACGTGCTCGACTCCTGCGGCTTCGCGTCGCCGCCGGAACCGGAGTCCGAGGAGCAGCCGGCGGTGACGAGCACCACCGGGACGGCGGCCGCGCAGACAAGGAGGCGGTTCAGGCGCGGGCCCCGCCGGGCCGGCCGCTGCTCGCGCTGATCTCGCTGGTCTCGCTGTGCAGGTCGGTGCATGGTTCCTTCACTCATGACGCTCGTGGGTGTGCGGTCGGATCGGGGTCCGAGGGGCCACGGTACGCGGTGGGAACGCATGCGGTGTGCGGATCGGTTCCGCTGCCGGGGCGGCCGGCGGGCGCGCGTCAGCCCAGTGAACCGTCCAGCTCGCCGGCCAGTTTCCTGGCCTTGTCCTGCATGTCCTCGCTGCTCGGTGCCTGTCCGACGGTCGTCGACTGTTCGTCGTACTCGATCGTCACGACCACGTTGGACGTGCGGAACACCACAGTCACGGTGCGCTGTCGGCCACTGCCCTGCTGGTCGTTCAGGAACGCCTCGTCACCGAGGTCGTCGAGTGCGCGGGGCTGGAGGTCGGCCGGGGTTCCGGTGGCCGACGGGCTGCCCGAGGCCGCGGCGGAGCCGGAGCCGGAGCCGGAGGCTGACGCGGAGGGGGAGGGCGGGGCGCTCGTGCTCGCGGAGCCGCCGTCCGGGGAGGCCTGGCGGGAAACGGGCCCGGGAAGGCCGGCGGCCTTCTCCTTGGCGGCGAACACCTGCTGGGCACGGCTGTCATCGCTGATCGCGCCGTCGTACGACACCACCCGCTCGAAGTCGACGAACAGATGGTCCGTCGCGCCGGGGGCCTCGGCCTTCCACCGGCAGCCGGAACGGCGGTCGTTGTTGTAGGTGAGCGCGGCCTCGCCGGCGTACGCCTTGTCGCGCTGCTCCCGGTCGATCATCTGCTTCAGGCCGGGCAGAAGCGATTCGAGTGTGTCCCGTTTCACCGCGCCGCAGGCGTCGGTGAGGGTGCGGTACTTGCCGGGCTGGGCGGCCGTCGAGTCCGCGGCCGAGCCGGACGCCTTCGAGTCGCCGGCCGCGCCGCCGCCCGAGCCGCCGCTGCAGGCGGTCAGCAGGGCCGCGAGGAGCGCGGCGGCGCCCGGAACGTACGCCTTCCGCTGCACGGTGAGGCTCCTCTCGACGGTTCAGCGCGGTGCGGGCGCCGGTTAATCGGTTGCCGCGTGGGGTGGACCCCTGCAGACAATGTGTATCGCACGCACTGCCGTGGACGCCGGTCCGTTGTCCTTTACGTTGACCCTGGCTCCGGTTTTTGCGCTTCATCATGAGTATGGGCTTTCCAGGGGAATGAGGGCGAGATGTCGTATGTGGAGGTGCCCGGCGCCAAGGTCCCGATCCGCATGTGGGCGGACCCGGCCACGGTCGAGGGCGCCGCGATGCAGCAGCTGCGGAACGTGGCAACACTGCCGTGGATCAAGGGCCTTGCCGTGATGCCGGACGTCCACTACGGCAAGGGGGCGACGGTCGGCTCGGTCATCGCCATGCGGGACGCGGTGTGTCCGGCGGCGGTGGGGGTGGACATCGGCTGCGGTATGTCGGCGGTGAAGACGTCGCTGACCGCGAACGACCTGCCCGGGGACCTCTCGCGCCTGCGTTCGAGGATCGAACAGACCATTCCGGTCGGGCGGGGCATGCACGACGAGCCCGTGGACCCGGTGCGGTTCCACGGGGTGGCGACCTCGGTGTGGGACGACTTCTGGGGGCGGTTCGGGTCGGTCGCGGAGGCCGTGAGGTTCCGTCAGGAACGCGCCACCAAGCAGATGGGAACGCTCGGCTCGGGCAACCACTTCGTGGAGGTGTGCACGGACACGACCGGCGCGGTCTGGCTGATGCTGCACTCCGGTTCCCGGAACATCGGCAAGGAACTGGCCGAGCACCACATCGGCGTCGCCCAGAGGCTCCCGCACAACCAGGGCCTGGTCGACCGCGACCTCGCGGTCTTCGTGGCGGACACCCCGCAGATGGCCGCCTACCGCAACGACCTGTACTGGGCGCAGGAGTACGCCAAGTACAACCGCACGCTGATGATGGCGCTCCTGAAGGACGTGATCCGCAAGGAGTTCAAGAAGGCGAACCCGGTCTTCGAGCCGGAGATCTCCTGCCACCACAACTACGTGGCCGAGGAGCGGTACGAGGGCATGGACCTGCTCGTGACGCGCAAGGGCGCGATCCGGGCCGGCTCGGGCGAGTACGGCATCATCCCGGGTTCGATGGGCACGGGTTCGTACATCGTGAAGGGCCTCGGCAACGAGAAGGCGTTCAACTCGGCGTCGCACGGCGCGGGCCGGCGCATGAGCCGCAACGCGGCGAAGCGCCGCTTCACGGCGAAGGACCTTCAGGAGCAGACGCGGGGTGTGGAGTGCCGCAAGGACTCCGGCGTGGTGGACGAGATCCCGGGCGCGTACAAGCCGATCGAGCAGGTCATCGAGCAGCAGGGCGACCTGGTCGAGGTCGCGGCGAAGCTGAAGCAGGTCGTCTGTGTGAAGGGCTGACCCGAGACCCGGCGCCCCGCCGTCTGGTGTCCCGCCGGCAGGCGCCGGAGTGCCGGGCGCCGGGGTGTCAGGCCAGGAGGTGCGCGCGCAGCCGCCCGGACAGGGCCGGGGCGTCCAGCCCCAGGACCTCCGTCACCTATTTCTTGCGGTTCCTCCCCGGACTTCAGGCCGGGGAGGAACCGCATCCGCCCGCGCCGATGCCTCGATCAGTCCCAGGGCCTGGCGCAGTTCCTCGGCGCCGTCCTCCGCGACCTCCAGGAAACGGGCCGCCGGATACGGGCCCGGGGCCACCTCCGGGCCCAGGGCCGCCTGGTCGTAGGGGCGGTGCTTGATGCTCAGGTTGTGGTAGGCGAAGGACGCGTGCCCGGGGACGCGGCCCTGGCGCTCGATCTCCCAGAGGTAGCGCAGGCGCCCGAAACGTATCTGCCCGTCCATGGGACACGACGCTGGGGGCGCGCGCCCGCCGTTCCGCTTCCCGCTTCGGGTCTTCTACTTGGCGTGGCGCACGGCGAAGATCATCACGAAGGCCACGACGTGGATGCCGAAGAGGAAGTAGCCGAGGTATATCCAGACGTAGCGCTCACGCTTCTTCTCCAGGGACAGGCGCTGCTGTTCCGCTGTCTGCTCGGGCTCGCCCGCCGGTATCGGTTCGGGCATCACGGCTCCCGGTGGACCTTCGTGTTCGACGCCTGGGCGCGCGGGCGGAGCACGAGAAGGTCGACGTTGACATGGCTGGGGCGGGTGACGGTCCAGGTGATCGTGTCGGCCACGTCGTCCGCCGTCAGAGGCTCGGCGACGCCCTCGTACACCTTCGCCGCCTTCTCCGCGTCCCCGCCGAAGCGGGTCAGCGCGAACTCGTCCGTCCTCACCATTCCGGGGGCGATCTCGATCACCCGGACCGGGGTGCCGACGATCTCCAGGCGGAGCGTCTCGGCGAGGACGTGCTCGCCGTGCTTGGCGGCGACATAGCCGGCGCCGCCCTCGTAGGTGGCGTGGCCCGCGGTCGACGACACCACGACGATCGTGCCGTCGCCGCTCGCGGTGAGCGCCGGGAGCAGGGCCTGGGTGACGTTCAGGGTGCCGATGACGTTCGTCTCGTACATCAGGCGCCAGTCCTCGGGGTCGCCGGTGGCGACCGGGTCGGCGCCGAGCGCGCCGCCCGCGTTGTTGACCAGGACGGCCAGCGTCCTGAAGGCCGTCGCGAACTCGTCGACCGCCGCACGGTCCGTGACGTCCAGAGGGTACGCCGTCGCCGAGTGGCCGGCCGCGGTGAGTTCCTCCGCGAGCGCCTCGATGCGGTCCTTGCGGCGGGCGGTGAGGACGACGCGGTAGCCGGCGGCGGCGAGCCGCCGGGCCGTCGCGGCGCCGATGCCGCTGCTCGCGCCCGTGACGACGGCGATGCGGGACGCGGCGGGTGGTGCGGCGGTCATGGGGCGGCTCCTCGGACGGCGGGCTCGTCGGTACGGCGTACGAACGACTTCCGCCAGGATAGGCGGAGGGGAAAGCGGCCCTGCGGGATGCCCGCAGGGTGGGCGGCGTGGTGTTCGACGGGCGGTCAGCGGCCCCGCGGCGCCCACATGATCACGGTCATGCCGGCGAGGCAGACCAGCGCGCCGGTCACGTCCCAGCGGTCGGGCCGGTAGCCGTCCGCCACCATGCCCCATACCAGGGATCCGGCCACGAAGACACCGCCGTAGGCGGCGAGGACGCGGCCGAAGTGTGCGTCCGGCTGGAGGGTGGCGACGAAGCCGTAGACGCCGAGGGCCGTGACACCCGCACCGATCCACCCCCAGCCGCGGTGTTCGCGCACGCCCTGCCAGACGAGCCAGGCGCCGCCGACCTCGAAGAGCGCGGCGACGGCGAAGAGGGCGGCGGAGCGGAGGACCGGCATGCGGTCAGCCTCGCATGCCGGTCCGGAGCCCCGGACGGCGGCGCCCGCTCCGGTGTCCGGGGCTTGGTGTGTGCCTCCGGCGTCCGGGACCTGGTACCCGCTCCGGCGTCCGGATCCGGCGCTCGGCCTGGCGTCCGGGGCCGGCGCTCGGACTTGGCCGCTGCCCTGCGCCCGGCCCGGCGTTCGGGGTCCGGCGTCCGGGGTCCGGCGTCCGGGACCTGGCGGCCGTCCCGGTGCCCGGGCCTGCGCTCACCCCGGCCTCCGGTGCCCGGTCCGGGTGTGCTCCGGGTGACTCACCTGCCCGGCGGTGCCTGTTGCGCCGTGTGCGTGGGATACATGCGGTGATCAACGGGGCCGACACGGAGGATGTGGGCGTAATGCGAATGCGGATCGCCGGCGCGCTGGGCGCGGCCGGGACGGTGGGCATGACCCTGTGGGCGGGTGCGGCCGCGCCCGCGGTGGCCGCGCCCTTGGAGGCCGACCTCGCCTATCACGGGGTCGTGGCCATGACCGCCGGGCAGGTCGATGTGCTGCTCACCCCGCAGAACCACGGTCCGGCCGATGTCCCCGACGCGACCGTACGGCTGCGCTGGTCCCGGCCGCTGGCGCAGCATCAGCGGCTGCCCGAGGGCTGCGCGCGGTACAACGCGGCCACGGTGCTGTGCGACACGGGTCCGCTCGCCGCGGGCGGCGCAGGCCGGCAGATCCACCTGCGGGTGGGGCTCGCGGACGCCTCGGCCGACGAGGTGCGACTGCGGATCGACACCTTGTGGGACGGCGGCGCCGCCGACCGGGAGCCGGGCAACGACCGCCGGCGGGTGCTGGCCCTCGACACCGGGGACGAGTACTCCTTCTGAACACGGTCAGGCTCATGCCCGCCCGGACCTTCACGGCGGACAGGAGCGTGCGGAGGCTGTGGCCCAGGGGCTTGAGTCCCGTCCCGCAGACCCGTTCCGTATGCAGCCGTGGAACCGCTGGCGTGGGTGAGGGGTGGGCCGCCACCGTCGTACCGTTCCCGGCCCACCCCTTCCGCCGCGGCCGGCCCCGGGCCGGGGAGGGACCGGGACCGGCCGGACGGCCCCGAGACCCGGCGTGCCCTGGGATGGCGTGCCGGGTGGGCTCGCGGGCCGCAGACCCCGCGCGGGACGCGGCAATCTGACATAGCCGACAGAATGCCTCTACCGGGTAAGTCGCCGCGCGCGCAGCGGTGAGAGGCGGGTAAGAAGCCCACCCGCGGCTCGGCCCACCAGGTGGTTCACGGCGGCGATCTTGGCAGACTGGGGGCGTGCCCCAGACAGTGCTGCTCGCCGAGGACGACCGCGCCATCCGTCATGCCCTGGAACGCGCGCTGACGCTGGAGGGTTACGAGGTGACCGCCGTGGCCGACGGGGTGGAGGCCCTCGCCCAGGCCCACCGCGCCCAGCCCGACGTGCTCGTTCTCGATGTGATGATGCCCGGCATCGACGGCCTCCAGGTGTGCCGCGTGCTGCGCGCCGAGGGCGACCGCACCCCCATCCTGATGCTCACGGCGCTCGTGGAGACCGCCGACCGGATCGCGGGCCTGGACGCGGGCGCCGACGACTACGTGGTCAAGCCGTTCGACGTCGAGGAGGTCTTCGCCCGGCTCCGGGCCCTGCTGCGCCGAAGCAACGGCGCCGTCTACGACGCCCCCAAGGACGACCAGAAGATCCCCACCGGGCAGGTGTCCGTGGCCGGGCTGCGCATGGACGTGCAGGCACGCCGCGCCTGGCGTGGCACCCGCGAGCTGGAACTCACCCGCACCGAGTTCGACCTGCTGGAACTGCTTGCCCGCAACGCCGGCATCGTCCTCGACCACGCCACCATCTACGACCGCATCTGGGGCTACGACTTCGGCCCCGGCTCCAAGAACCTCGCCGTCTACGTGGGCTATCTGCGGCGCAAGCTCGACGAGCCGGGGGCCCCGGCGCTCATCCACACGGTGCGTGGCGTGGGGTACGTACTGAGGGAGGACTAGTGCCCCCGCCGCTGCGGCCGGGCACCGATGCCGGCGCCGGGGTGTGGCTGTGCCTGTGGCGGCGGCTGCCGTCCGAGCTGCGCCGCCGGCTGCGGCTGCGGTCCCGGCTGCGGCGGATCTCGTCGCTGCGGACCACCTTCACGGTGTCGTTCGCGGCCGTGGCCGCCGGTGTCACCGTCCTCGTCGGCTTTCTGAGTTACGACGCCGCCGCCCGCCTCGTGCGCGTCGACCAGCGGAGCGTGTTCGCGCAGGTCGTGGAGGACCTGCGGGAACAGGTGCGCCAGCAGCAGCTGATGCCGGACGACTACGCCGTCTCGAAGACGGACCAGGACACCCCGCGCGACGACATCGTCCGGCCCAGCCGCACGGTCGTGCAGGTGCTCGGCCCCGGCGGCGCCGTCGTCGAGCACTCCGAGCCGTCGCTGCCGGTGGGCGCCGACGACCGGCGGATCGCCGACACCTCGGAGGCGGGCAGACTGGTGGAGCACAGGAACGTGAACGTCGGCGGCGACGTGTACCGGGTCGCCACCGTCGCGCTCGGCCGAGGCCAGGGCGCGGTGCAGGTGGCTCAGGAGCTCAGCAGCACCGAGGACCTGCTGCGCAGCCTCCAGCAGCGCACGGGCCTGCTGGTGGGGGCGGTCGTGACCGCGGCCGGGCTGTTCGGCTGGTGGCTCGCGCGGCGGATCACCCGGCGGCTGGTGCGGCTCGCCGGCGCCGCCGAGGACGTGGCGCGCACGGGGCGGCTAGGCATCCAGGTGCCCGTCACCGGGAACGACGAGGTGGCCCGTCTCGGCCGTTCCTTCGACCGCATGCTCGGGCGCCTGGCGCAGTCGGAGGAGGACCAGCGGCGCCTGGTGCAGGACGCGGGCCATGAACTGCGTACGCCCCTGACGTCGCTGCGGACGAACATCTCGCTGCTGCACCGGATCGACGAGCTGCCGCCCGCGGCCCGCGAGGAACTGGTCGCCGACCTCGCCCAGGAGTCCCGCGAGCTGACCGACCTGGTCAACGAGCTGGTCGACCTGGCGGCCGGCCAGTCGGACACGGAACCGCCACAGCGGCTGACGCTCGCCGAGGTCGCCGAGGACGCGGCGAAGATCGCCCGCCGCCGCACCGGCCGGAAGGTCGTCGTGCGCGGCAGCGGCGACACCACGGTCGAGGGGCGCGTGACGGCGCTGCAGCGGGCGGTGTCCAACCTGGTGGAGAACGCCGCGAAGTTCGACCGTGGCGGCGACGCGCCGATCGACGTCGTCGTCACGGGTCCCGAGCGCCCGTCCCGGCCGAGGGAGCCCGAGGGGCAGCGGGCCGGGCGGCCGCCGGGCAGCGTGCGCGTCGAGGTCTTCGACCGCGGGCCCGGAATCGAGGAGAGCGACCTCGTCCGTATCTTCGACCGCTTCTACCGCGCCGCGGACGCCAGGAGCCTGCCCGGCTCGGGCCTCGGACTGTCGATCGTGCGGGAGGTGGCGACGTCGCACGGGGGAGCGGCGTTCGCGTTCCCGCGCGAGGGCGGCGGGTCCGTCATCGGGTTCACGGTCGGCGGCGGGGCGAAGGCCGGGGACGGGTGACGGGGCCCGGGTCGGCGGGGACCCGGCCGCCGCCCGCGCGGAACTGGAGCGGTGCGTGGCGCTGGCGTGCGGCGGACCCGTGGCTGCGGACGCACCCGGCGGTCGTGACATGGCCCGGCGGGCAGTTCGCCAGCGGGCGGCTGCCGGCGGGCCACCCGCTGCGGGAGACGGTCGCCGCGGCGTACGCCGACGCGACGGGCGGCCCCCGCCGCGGAGCGCGGGGCGCCGTACGGCAGCGATCTGCGGCTGTACGCGGCGGAGGGCATCCCCACCCTGCAGTACGGGCCCGGCGACGTACGGCTCGCCCACAGCGCGCGGGAACGGGTCTCGGTCCGGGAGACCGCGACCGTGGCCCGCGCGCTCGCGCTGACGGTGCTGCGGACGGCCGGAACGATGTGAGGGTGACCGTGGCGCCGCCCTCATCCCTTCACCGCGGAGGAGGCGACGCCCTGCACGAACCAGCGCTGGAAGAACGCGAAGACCACCAGGACGGGCAGCACCAGCAGGACGCCGAAGGCGAGGATCTGTCCCCAGTCCGGGGGCTGTTGGCCCTGGAAGACGCTCATCTCCAGGGGCAGGGGGCGGACCGACGGGTCGGAGACCATCAGCACGGGCCACAGGAAGGAGCCCCACTGGGTGAGGAAGGTGAGGATCGCCACCGAGGCGAAGGCCGGCTTCGACATCGGGACGACGATCGCGAAGAAGGTGCGCCAGGGCCCGGCACCGTCCAGGCGCGCGGCCTCCTCGATGCCGGGCGGGATCTTCCGGAAGAACGTGTGGAACTGGTAGACGGAGAAGGCGTTGGCGATGAAGGGGATCGCCTGGATGAAGAGGGTGTCGCGCTGGTCGTTGAACATGTAGAAAAGCGGCACGGCCACCGACTCGAACGGCACCAGCATCAGCAGCAGCACGAGCGTGAAGACCGCCTCGCGGCCGCGCCACTTCAGCCGGGACATGCCGTACGCGGCCATCGAGTTGACGAAGAGGCCACCGGTCACCACCACGAACGCGACGAGCAGTGAGACGCCCATGAAGCGCCAGAAGTAGCCGGTGCTGTCGGAGTCGAGACTGGCGAGGACCTTCGCGTAGTTGTCGAAGGACAGATGCGTGGGCAGGAAGCCGGACAGACCGCCCAGCACCTCGTCGGAGGGCTTCAGGCTGCCCAGGAACAGGTAGAGGACGGGCAGCACGAAGATGAACGCCGGCACGCTCAGGACGGCGTAGTCGGCGATGCGGCGCACACGCCCGCGGGTCATGGCCATGGGGGGTCAGTCCTCGTTGTCGGGCCGGACGACGCGGCGCTGGACGACGGTCAGGACGACCACGATCAGGAAGAAGACGACGGTGATCGCGGACGCCTGGCCGATGTTGTTCTGGGCGAAGGCGGTGGTGACGGCCTGGTACATCACGGTGCGGGCGGCGTCCTCGTCGAGACCGCCGCCGTGGATGAGGACGTAGACCTGGTCGAAGACGCGGAAGGACAGCACCGAGGTGAGCATGGCGACGAAGACGAGGGTGCCGCGGATACCGGGCAGGGTGACGTGCCGGAACCGCTGCCAGCGGCCGGCGCGGTCGAGCTGGGCGGCTTCGTAGAGCTCGTCGGGGATCTGCTGCAGACCGGCCAGCAGGATGACCATCTGGAAGCCGACGCCCTGCCACACGGACAGCACGATGACCGAGGCCATCGCGGTGGCGGTGTCGCCGAGCCAGTCGAAGGCGCCCCAGTGGCCGAAACTCACCGCGTGCAGTGCCGAGTTGAGCATGCCCTGGTCGCTGCGGGCCAGGATGAGCCGCCAGATGACGGCGACCAGCGTCATCGGGAAGACGACCGGCATGAAGAACAGGGACCGGAACACGCCGATGGCCTTGAGCTTGCGGTTGAGCAGGATCGCCAGCATCAGGGCGAGGCCGGTCTGCAGGGGGACGACGACCGCGGCGAAGGTCAGGTTGTTGAGCAGGGCCCGCAGGAACGGGCCGGACAGGTCGGGGTCGGTGAACAGACGCCGGTACTGCTCGAGCCCGAAGAAGGACGGCGCCAGCGGGGAGCCGAGACGCACGTTGTAGAAGGAGAGCACGACGGCGTAGCCGAACGGAACGCCGACGAAGGCGACGAGGCCGGCGACGGCGGGTGCGGACATCAGCAGTCCGTGCAGCCCGTCCCGGTTCCTGCGCCCGCGCCGGGCGGGTCTGCCGGTGCGCGCGGGCGGAGCCTGGTCCCGGCCCTGGGGTGCGGCCTGCGCGGATTCCACGGTTTTCACGGGGGGTCCTGTTCCCGGCGGGGCGGGCGCCGCTCGCGACGCGCCCGCCCCGGCCGATGCGTCCTACGGGATCTGGTAGCCGGCGTTGTCGGCGAAGTCCCGGTCGATGGCGCGGGCGGCCTTGCCCAGCGCGATCTTGGGGTCCGCGCCGCCGTAGACGGAGTTGAGGGCCTCGCTGAACTTTGCGGTGACGGTGGGGTATCCCGCGGTGACCGGGCGGGTGACGGCGACGCAGGACTTGTCGATCGCGCGGTCACCGCACGGCTTGGCGAGCTGGTCGGCGAAGAGCCGCAGCGGGCCGCCCGGCTTGTAGAGGGTGCTCTTGGCGAGGGCGGAGCGGGTGGCGGGCGGCGCGCCGTTGGCCGTCGTCATCGCGGTGACGTTGGTGTCGTCGAGGAGGGCGTCGAGGAAGGCGCCGGCGGCCTTGGCGTTCTTGGAGCCGGCGCCGATGCCCCAGGCCCAGGAACCCTGCCCGCTCTTGGGGCCGTTGCCGAAGTCGGGCAGCGGCAGCACGACGAGGTCGTCGCCGAGGGCCTTGCTGTACGCGGGGTACATCCAGTGGCCGACCCAGCTGAGCGCGACGCGGCCCTTGGCGAAGGCGTTGCCGTCGGTGTTGGGGTCGACGTAGGGCTTCCAGGACTGCCAGGTCTTCAGCGCCGAGACCACGGCCGGGGCGTCGAGGACGCCTTCCGCCTTGCCGTTCTTGAGGAGGGAGCCGCCGGCCGACCAGACGACGGGGGAGAAGCCGTAGGTGCCCCACTCGGTGGCCAGGCCGTTGCCCTCCTGGATGTCGAGGACCTTGCCGTCGGGGTCCTTGGCCTTCAGCGCCTTGAGCGCCGCGGTGAACCCGGCCGCCGTCCAGTCGTCGGACAGGCCCTTGGGATACGCCACCCCGGCGGCGTCCAGCAGCTTCTTGTTGCCGTAGATGCCGAGCCCGGAGTCGTACATGCCCAGCCCGTAGTGCTTGCCGTTGATCTCGCCCTGTGCCTTGCTCGCGTCGGTGGCGTTGGCCATGGTCCGGACGGAGACGTAGTCGTCGAGCGGGGCGAGCCGCTTGGTGTAGACGAAGTTCGCCATGGTCGGGCCGTCGAACTCCATGACGTCCGGCAGCTCGGCGGCGGGGGTGGCGGTGATGACCTTGGTGTAGTCGTTGCTGGGTATCAGCTTGAGCTTGACCTTGATCCTGCTCTGCGAGGAGTTGAAGGACTTCACCGCGTTCTGCAGCGCGGTCGCCTCGCTCGTCTCGCCCTGGTGGGCCCAGACGCTGATCGTGCCCGTGCCGCTGCCGGCCTCGGCCGAGGCGCCGCCGCTGCCGCCGCCCGGGCCGCAGGCCGCCAGAGCGGCCAGCGGCAGAGCGAGGGTCAGGCCCGTACAGGCCGTACGACGGTACCTTCTGTTTCCGGCGGTCATGCTGGGTGCCTCCGTGCGTCGGTGCTGGGGTGATGGTTCGGTACGGCGGTGCTTCCGGCGTGGGGGTGGGGGATCCTGGGGGATGCTCCGGGTCGTCACCGGGGTGCGTGGGGGATGCCTCGGGCGTCTACTGGGGGCCGCGGGGGCTGGGCGGGGCGGTGGTCTCGCGCAGGATCAGGCGGATGGGCATCTGCACATGGCCGGGCGGCTCGGCGTCGGGTGCGTCGAGCTGTTCCAGCAGCAGCCGGGCGGCCTCGGCGCCCTGGCCGGTGACCGGCTGGGCGACGGTGGTCAGCCCGATCACCTCGGCGAGTTCGTGGTCGTCGAAGCCGACGACGGACACGTCGTCCGGCACCCTCAGCCGGTGGCGGCGCAAGGCGCGCAGAGCGCCCATCGCCATCTCGTCGGACTGGGCGAACACCGCGGTCGGCGGTCGGGAGGCGGCCAGCAGTTCGGTCATGGCCTGTTCGCCGCCCTCGACCGTGTAGCCGCCGTCGGCCTCCAGCTTCGGGTCGTGCTCGATGCCGGCGTCGGCCAGGACGTCCAGGTACGCCCGGCGGCGGGCGAGGGGGGTGGTCCAGTGCAGCGGCTCGCTGGCTCCGGAGATCATGCCGATCCGGCGGTGGCCGAGGTTCACCAGATGGCGTACGGCGCTCGCCGCCCCGGCGTGATCGTCGATGCCGACCACGGTGAAGCCCTCCCGGGCGCCGCCGACCGTGGAGGCCAGCGGCACCTCGAGGGAGCGCAGCGCGGCGGCCTCCTCCTCGTCGGGGATCAGCAGCGAGAGCACCGCGTCGACCCGCTTGCGCACCGGCAGCCTGGTGAAGAAGCGCTTGCGTGTCTCCGGCGTGCCCAGGTTGTACAGCAGCACGTCGTAGCCGGCGGCGCTGAACACCTTCTCCGCCGCGTCGAGGACGGTGCCGAAGAACCAGCGGCCGATGTACGGGGCGATGACCCCGATGGTGAAGGTGCGCCCGCTGGCCAGGCTGGACGCCGACCGCGACGCCGTGTAGCCGAGCTGTGCGGCGACCGTCGCGATCTGCGCCCGCACCTCGTCCGACACGCCCGGCCGGCCGCGCAGCGCGCGGGACACGGTGGATGTGGAGACCCCGGCGGCGCGGGCGACGTCGGTGATGCTGACCGTCACGGCGCTCTTCCTCCTCGCTGGTGGCATCGGCCCGGATTTCACGTGGGTGTGACCTGTGAGTGACGTGACCGTAAACCCGGCCGCCTTGTTGCGCAAGCGTTTGCGTTCAGTTTTACTGGGCTCGATTCTGAAGTGAGACCTTCGTGGTCACTGGTCAGCGCATGCGTTTGAGCGCTGCGAGCCGACAGGAACTGTGCATGCGATACGCCCCGCCCGGCCTCTGTGTGAACGACTTCGCGCTGCTGCGCGACGACGACGGCACCTACGCGGTACTGCATCTGCAGGGCCCGTGGACCGCCGAGTTCGACCATCTGCGGATGGAGACGTCCTACGGCCGGGCCACCTCCGCCGACCTGGTCCGCTGGACACCCGAGGGGACCGCCTTCGGCAACGGCCTGCCCGGCCGCTTCGACCAGCAGGCGGTGTGGACCATGCACCCCGTCCGGCACGGCGAGGGAATGGCGATGTTCTACACCGGTGTCTCCGGCCTCACCCCGGGCGGCTGGCCCCTCCAGTCGGTGGGGCTCGCCTACTCCGACCGCACCGACGGGACCGGCTGGCGCCGGCACGGCACGGGCCCGGTGGCCGAGGCCGACGCCCGGTGGTACCGCACCGGTGAACACATGGGCTGGCGCGACCCGTTCGTCGTACCCGACGACGAGTCGGACGGCTGGGTCATGGTCGTCTGCGCCACCGACGCCTCCCGGCCCGTCGAGGCCGGCGGCTGCGTCGGCTGGGCGACCTCCGGCGACCTGGAGCACTGGACCGTGCACCCGCCGCTCATCTCACCGGGCGACGTCGACGAACTGGAGTGCCCGGTCCTGGAACGCCTCGACGACGGCGGCTGGCTGCTGCTCGGCTCCATCGGCTCCACCCGGGGTTTCGAGGCGTGGACCGCGCCCCGGCTGCGCGGGCCCTGGACCCGCCGGGGCACCCTCGGCCCGACCGGTTCCTACGCCCCCCGCGTCATCACCGCGCCCGACGGCTCCCGCGTCGTCCTGCACACCACCCCCCGGCGCGTCGGCCTCACCGACTCCGGCGACCGCTGCCGTGGCATGCTCGCCCAGCCGAAACTCCTGGTCACACCCGTGGACGGGGCACCGCGCCTGGAGTGGTGGCCCGGCCTGGACGACTGGCTCGGCGAGGAGACCGAGCGGCCCGTGCTGCACGCGGTCGGTGACCTCGACGTCTCCGGCCGGGTCGAGATCACCCTGCGCACCGACACCGACGGAGGCGGAGGCGGCCGGCCCGCCGTCACCGTCGGCTGCGACGGCAAGAACATCTGGGCCACCGGCCCCGACGGCATGCGGCTGGGCGAGACCGTCCTCGCCGAGCCGGCCGCGACCCTGCGCATCCTCACCATCGGCGAGTACATCGAGGTCTACGCCGACGGCGTCTTCGCCCTGACGACCCTGTGCTACTCGGGCCGCCCCGCCCCGTGGACGGCGTTCTCGGAAGGCCGCACCCGCACGATCCCCGTCCGCCCGGTCCGCCTGCCGGACCCCGCCCGCGACGACGCCTCGGCGGTGTGGCCGGGCCCCAGCGTCTAGGGGGTGTTTCGAAAGTCCCGCACAGCACCCACGGCGCCCGGCACGCTCCCCCAGGCTCTTCGAGCAGGGGGCACCCCCACTCGCCGCACCGGCCGAAACCCCGAGTACGTCCAGTACGAGGGCTTTCGTCCGGCACGCCGAGAGCACGCACCGGACACCGCGGGCACCGCACAGGACCTTCGAAACACCCCCTAGGGTTCGAGCGCCAGCCGCAGCCCCAGCGCGACCAGCACGGCCCCGGAGATCTGCTCCATGCGGCGCCGCACGGACCGGCGCCGGAACGCATCCCGGGCCCGCCCGGCCAGCCAGACCAGCGGCAGGTACCAGACGAGGTCGATCACGGCCCAGATCACCGAGAAGGCGACCAGCGTCGGCAGTACGGGCGCCCCCTGCGGAACGAACTGGGGCAGGAAGGACACCGCGAACACGCCCGCTTTCGGGTTGGCGAAACTGGTGACCAGGCCCTGCCGGTACGCCCGGCCGTGGGACACCGCCGCCGCCACGCCCGCCGGTTCTGCCTCCGGGGCGCCGGCCCGCCGCGCCTGCCACACCGCGCGCGCCCCCATCCACACCAGCACCGCCGCCCCCGAGATCCGCATCGCGTCGTAGGCGAGCTGCGAGGCCAGCAGCAGGGCCGAGAGGCCGAACGCCGCGGCGAGGCCCCAGAGCACGACCCCGCACTCGTTGCCCAGCACGGTGGCCATGCCGTTGCGGCGGCCGTTCACCACCGCGCGGCGCAGGATCACGGCCGTACTGGGCCCGGGGACCATCGCGATCAGGAAGGCCGCCCCGATGAACGCCATCACTGAGGTCAGCATCGCGCCATCATCACGGGGCGCCCGGAGGCCTCACAAGCCGTTTGCCCGGCCGGGTCGTGGCACCGGCCGAGCGGGCGAGGGCGCGCGTTCACCCAGCGGTGCGGCGCCCGATCAATCCGCGTCGGCGACGACGGAACCGACCCGGTCGGCCAGGCTCGGGTCGCGGCGGACCAGGAGCGTCGCGTAGCCGATGGAGCCGATCAGGGCGGCCAGCGCCGCGACGGGGAACCAGCTGTACGGCGCGGGCTGCCCTGGCTTGGCGAGGTAGTAGAGCGGAACCAGGATGGCCAGGGTGCCGATCGCGGGCAGCACCAGATGCCGGATCGTGCGGAACTCCTTAGGACGGTACCGGCGGTAGTACACCGGCAGGGCGATGTTGGACGCCAGGTAGACCAGCAGGATCAGGATGGAGCCGAGGCTGGAGGACTCGGTGAAGAAGACCACGGGGTTCATCGGGCCGCCGTCGGCCCCGAGCAGATGGCCCAGACCCCAGCCCCCGATGATCAGCAGCGAGATGGCCGCGAAGGTGACGATCGCGTTGGTCGGGGTGCGGCGGGTGGGGTGCACATAGCCGAAGAAGGACGGGAGCAGCCCCTCGCGTCCGGCGTTGAACACCAGGCGGGCCTGGGAGTTGATGCCGGCGATCAGCACGCCGAGGGTGGAGGTCAGGCCCCCGATATAGGCGACGAAGGCCAGCGCGCCGAGCGTGTCCTGGGCGACGTCGATGAAGGGGATGCGGGAATGGCCGAGCCTGGCCACGTCGTAGTCGAAGCCGGTCACCGTGGCGTAGGAGAAGAGGATGTAGCTCACGGTCATGGTCGCGATGGAGAAGAACACGGCGCGGCCGACGTTGCGGCGCGGGTTCTCCGTCTCCTCGGCCAGCGCCGCCGAGTTCTCCCAGCCGATGAACAGGTACACCGCCAGCGGGAAACCCGCGGCCAGGCCCGTGACGCCGTGGCTGATGTGACCGGGCAGGAACGGGTCGGCGGAGAGGTGGCCGCGATGCCCGGCGATCGCCGCGACCGAGACGACGACCAGCATCACCATCTCCACGCCGAAGAAGTAGCCGGCCCACTTGGTGGAGACCACCACCCCGCGCAGCATCAGCACCACCGACAGCCCGGTCAGCAGCAGCGTCCAGATGATCCACGGCACGTCGACGCCGGTGTAGTGGTGCAGGGTGATCTCTACGAACCCGCCCGAGATCGCGATGACGGCGGCCATCCCGATGATGTAGCCCAGCCCGGCCAGCAGCGCCGTGGCCACCGCGCTGACCGGCCCGAAGGACTTGCCGACGAAGGTGATGAAGCTGCCCGCGGAGGGATGGGCCCGGGAGAACTCGGCGAGCGTGTTGCCCAGCAGCGCGACCGCGATGCCCGCGGCGACGATGGTCAGCGGGGAGGCGACACCCGCGGTGCTGGCGAGGAAGGCGAAGCCGAAGAAGAAGCTCATGGCCGGGCCGACGTTGGCCATCGTGGCGGCGGCGATGTCCGCCATGCCGAGGACGCCGCCGCGCAGGCGCTGGGGCGTGCCGCCGACGGGGCCCGGCGGCGACGACGGGCCGACGGCTGGGGGGTCAGTCATGGCGGCAGCTCCTTCTGCAGGTGGCGGCGCGAGGGGCGCGCGGGGCCGTCGGCATCCGGGCCGACGCCACCGGAGGTCAGCTCGGGCGGGCATGCTGGTGTGCCTTCACCGCCCGCACCGCCGGGTCCATGGCGCCGCGGCCGAGTTCGCTGAGCAGCTCGGCGTGGCAGCGGTTGCGGGCCCGTACCACCGCGGGTGCCGGAGCGGGCAGCAGCACGCAGAGCCGGCCGAGCACGTCGGCGGCGAACTCACGGATGCCGGCGCCGCCGAGCGCCTGCGCGAGGTCGAGATGAAAGCGCGTCTCCAGTTCGAGGAGCCGTGCCGGGTCCTCGGCCCGGTCCATCTCGTCGACCAGCGCCTGCAGCCCGTCGAGGTGACCGGCCGGGACGTCGCCCGTGCCGCGCGCCACGAGACCGCATTCGAGCAGCAGGTGGAAGGCGTCCAGCGACGCCGCCTCCTCGGCGTCGTGCATCAGGGCGACGACCGCGTCCCAGCCCGGTGCGACGAACGTGCCGCCCGCCCGCCCTCGCCGGCGGTCGAGCAGGCCGTCCTGGCACATCCCCTCCAGCGCGCGGCGCACGGTGATCTCGCTGATCCCCAGTTCCTCCGCGAGGACGCCGGCGTCCGGCAGCCGGTCTCCCGGTGACACGGACCTCAGACGCACCCGCAGTGCGATCCGCGAGCGGACGAGTTCCGATCCCGTCTGGCCCCTGCCTGGCAGGACGCGGGTGTCACGTACCCCGCCGACCGTCGCCGGCCGCGCCGGGCCCGGCTGGTTGTACGGGCCGAACTTGCCCGCTGGATTCACCACGACGCCACCCTAACGGCCTGCTGGTCGGGGTCACGGCCCGCGGGTGACGACGCCCGGCCGGGCCCCGGACGGTCAGGGCTCGCTCTCGGTCCGCCGGGCGGACCGGGCCGGCTTCCCGGCGCCGACGCCGTCGCCCGGGGGTGGCCGACGCCGGGTCAGCGGCGGCTCTCGCGACCACGCTGCGGTGTTGTGCACAGGGAGCTCCCACGGGGCCGGAACACGCGAGACAGGACGGCGCGGTGCCCACGACGGACGACGGGGTTCCGCGACGCTCGGTAAATTAGGGCATGGTGAACACTTAAAACAACCCCCGGGTGGGCGGTGCTGCGCGCTGCCGTCGCGCCGCGCGCCGAGGGTGCGCGGGTGTCGCGAGGAAGGCGCCCGGCGGACGCCCTTGTTTTTTTCGATCGTCGTGAACTATTTTCCTGTCGGTCACCCGTGCCCGCTCCCGCGGACACGGGCCAGGAGGCCGCGACTCACTGTGCCCGCACGGCAGCCGTGATCGCGACCCGCGACGCGTCCGACCTCCACACCCCGTCCCCCTTCGGCGAAACCCGTGCGGTCGTCCCCGCCCGGGCCCGCCGACGCATGTCCTCGTCCGCACTCCCTCCCTGGATGGATGTCGAGATGACCACACGTCCCCCTCTCTCCGCCGCAGACCCGGCGACCACCGCCGAGAGCCCCTCCGTGGGCTCCGGCCTGCGCGCCGGGCTGAAGAACCGCCACCTGTCGATGATCGCGATCGGCGGTGTCATCGGTGCCGGCCTGTTCGTCGGCTCCGGCTCCGGCATCGCCGCCGCGGGCCCCGGCATCCTCGTCTCCTACGCCCTCGTCGGCGTCCTCGTCGTCCTCGTCATGCGCATGCTTGGCGAAATGGCCGCGGCCAACCCCACCTCCGGTTCGTTCTCCGCCTACGCGGACCGCGCGCTGGGCCGCTGGGCCGGATTCACCATCGGCTGGCTGTACTGGTTCTTCTGGGTCGTGGTGCTCGCGGTCGAGGCCACCGCCGGGGCCAAGATCCTCTCCGGCTGGATCCCGGCGGTCCCGCAATGGGGCTGGGCCCTGATCGTCATGATCGTCCTCACCGTCAGCAACCTGGCCTCGGTCAGCTCCTACGGCGAGTTCGAGTTCTGGTTCGCCGGTATCAAGGTCGTCGCCATCGCCGCGTTCATCGTGCTGGGCTCCCTCGCGATCTTCGGCCTGCTGCCCGGCTCGGACCACCCGGCGAGCGGCTTCTCCAACCTCACCGCGCACGGCGGGTTCCTGCCGCACGGACCGGGGGCGATCCTCACCGGCGTCCTGATGGTGGTCTTCTCCTTCATGGGCAGCGAGATCGTCACGCTGGCGGCCGGCGAGTCCGAGGACCCGCGGGGCGCGGTCACCAAGGCCACCAACAGCGTGATCTGGCGGATCGCGGTGTTCTACCTGGGCTCGATCCTGATCGTCGTCTCGCTGCTGCGCTGGGACGACCCGGCGATCCTCAAGGACGGCTCGTACGTCGCCGCACTGAGCTCCATCGGCATCCCGCACGCGGGCCAGATCATGAACGCCATCGTGCTGACCTCCGTGCTGTCCTGCCTCAACTCCGGCCTGTACACGGCGTCCCGGATGGCGTTCTCCCTCGGCGGGCGCAACGACGCCCCGGCCGCCTTCGGCCGCACCACGGAACGCGGCGTGCCGCGCACGGCCATCCTGGCCTCGGTGGTCTTCGGCTTCGTCGCGGTCGCCTTCAACTACCTGTGGCCGGACACGGTCTTCCAGTTCCTGCTCAACTCCTCCGGCGCGATCGCCCTGTTCGTCTGGCTGGTGATCTGCTTCTCCCAGCTGCGGATGCGCAGGATCCTCCAGCGGGAGGCGCCGGAGAAGCTGACGGTCAAGATGTGGCTCTTCCCCTACCTGACCTGGGCCGCCATCGCCCTGATCACGTTCGTGCTGGGCTACATGCTGACCGACACCGCCGACGGCGGCGGTCGCGACCAGGTGGTCCTGTCCACCGCGGTCGCGGCGGGCGTGGTGGCCGTCGCGCTGGTCCGCGGACGCCTGGGCCGCGGGCGCGAGACCGTCACCTCGTCGTAAAGACCGGGGCCTGAGGGCCCGTCCGCCCGGCGGCGGTGGTGCGGCGCTTCTGCCGCACCGCCGCCGCGGGGTCGCCGCGCATCTCCGGTCCGGTGGGGAACGCCGGCCGGCGCCACCGCCCTCACACCGGCGCGCGTCACGCTCCGCACGGACTCGGCGCGCTGACGCCGGTGAGAGATGCCGAGCCGGCGTACGGCTCCGCGCCGGGCGGGCGCGGCGGTGTTCCCATGACGAGAGCGGAGCCGGAAGGCCCGCCCCAACCTCATGAAACCCCCGCTCAGGGCCACACAAGGCAGTACGGCTGATGCCCCGCTTCATGCAGCCGATGGCTTTTCCACAGCCTGAACGCCCAGCGGGCCAGGCCGGAGACGAGGAGACAGCCTACGGTCCCGTAGATCCATGTCGAGGCCGACGGAGCCTGCAGCAGAGGGTCTTGAGGGCTGCCTGCCGGGGGTTGCATGCTCCTGAGGAGGCGACTCCCAGCCAGGGAGAGCGCCATGACGCCCACCACCAGCAGGGCAGCCAGATGGATTCGGAGCGCTGCCACCGCGCGCACGACATGAGTGGCGACCGTTCCCGGCTTCTTATTCATAGCCTCGGCGGTCTCGGCCTGCGTGTAGTCCAACGCCTTGGTCGCCCACACAGCGGTCCGCTGCTGCGCAGGCAGGTCGTGCAAGGCCCTGTACACAGCCACACGATTGCTAACCAAGTCGCTGAAGTCTGCGACGTGCCCGTCTGCCGACTGCGCCTGGTGGGCGGGCACTGCGGCCAGGACCGCGCGCCGTCGGCTCTGACGGCCTGCGGTCCGTACGTCGCTGCGTATCACGGCATAGAGATAAGCGCGCAGATCGTGGATCTGTTCAGGGGCGCGCAGAATCTTGGCAAATGCGGTCTGCACCGCGTCCTCGGCGGACAGGACGGACTCCGGCAGGCGCTCCTCGGCCAGGAGCCGGCGCGCAAGCCCCTGCATCTCACCACGGTGATCCCGATACAGCGACTCCAGGGCTTCACTCACCAGGGTCTCGGGTTTCTCAGGCACGGCTCTGCCCCCGCTTGCCGAGCTGCTTTGCGCTACCGCCGTCATCCCCTTGCCCACGGCGGGCCCGAATCAGAGCCGCTCTCGCTTGCACCCGATTGCGATAGGACACGCTGTCCACCCACCCCTTCAGGCTCGGAGCCAGGACCACGACGATGGACAACAACGCGCCCGCGATCTCCACGGAACTCCTCCTCATAGTTAGCGGCCTCCCGCCCTGGGGTCCAGAGCAGAGGCTGTACACGTCTGGAGAGGCGCGGCAGGCCCGATCTCATGACAAGGCCGGAGAATTTTTCTACTCGGCCACGACCGGGGCCAGCACACGGGAGCTGAGAACTCGACTTGGACGCAGCAGGCATGTGGGCGGGGCACTTCGGTCGTTGGCGGCTGCGGCGAGTGGGTGCGGGACGGGACATCACGGTGGCCTTGATGGCTCCGGTGAAGGCGATGCCGTCCTCGCGGCTTGGGAGGCGGACACCTCGGATGGGCGGGTTATTTCACGTCCACAGGGCCCAGTCCCGTACGCGCGCGAGCTCCGCCGCCCGCTTCGCCATCCCCAACTTCCATGGTGTCCCCTCCACTTCAGCAATCTCCCGCCACAGTGCCGCCGTGGCCGAGCTGAACGCTGCGAGCGCCTCGGCCTTTGCATCCCGCCAGGACGGAAACCGACTAGCGAAGGCGAGCGCCTCCTCCACGGAGTGCCCGGCGTCCATGAGCTGGAGGAGAAGGGTGCAGGGGTCGATCCAGGCCGCCCCTCGGGTCGGCCAGGCCCAGTCGATGAGTCGCGCACGTTCACCGGTGATCAGAACGTTGTCCGGGGCGAAATCGGTGTGCAGGAGAGTGTTGCCCTCGAAGTAGTGCAGGGAGCCCGGCGGTGCGTAGTCTGCCCACCGGTCAACGGCGTCCTTGAGACCGATGCCCGGGGGTGCTGTGACGTCCTGCAGCTCGGCAAGCGCGGCTTCCACTAGCGGCAGGTCGGGCGAGCCTGGTGTGTAGTCGGCGTGGCGGCCGTCGATCACCTCGTAGCCAAGCAAGCTCCAGCCGCCGAACTCCAGGTGCCAGTACAGACGCGGACAAGACGCTGGCAAGTACGAGGCGACGGCTGCCTCGCGGCGTTGGGCAGCGACCTGGGGATGGTCGGACGGGATGCCCTTTACGAAGACCCTGCCGCTGTTCGTCTCCAGGACGGAGGCGATGCCGGAGTTCATTCCGTCCTGCGCAGTCAGCGAGCTGTGCACGGCACCGATCTTGTCAGCGACGGCTTGGCGGACGTCGGCGGGAAGCTGCTCGTAGGCGATGCGGGACATGGACACGCGCGGTTTCCTCAGGGTGCTCGGATAGGGGGAGTAGCGCCCCGGCCAGGGTACGGCCGGGGCGCTACTGAGGGGATGGAACGAGAGGGTGGCACGCGCGCCACCCGTGGTGGATTTAGTACGGCTGGTCGTCACCGGCCGAGCAACTGCACTCGGCGCCCTCGGCAGCCTCGTCCAGGTTGGCGATGATCTGGAACTCGTCGTCCTTGATCGACAGGGCGGTCAGCTGCACCGGTAGGGCACTGGTCGGCGTTTCCATCGGACGTCGGCCGATGGTGAGCATGACCGGTTCGCGGGGCGGGGTCAGGGTTGCGGTGGGCGGAGTCATGATCCGTAACCTCCATGCTGGCAGTAGAGCTCTCGTCGGTCCCCCGCCTCCTGGTAGAGCCTGGCCAGCGGCCGGCACGTGCGGCACGTGCCGACCTTCGTGCAGCCGGAGCATCCACCGGTGCGGAGCTGTAGGGACTCGGCGATCACGCCGAGTCGGGGGAGGGCTTCGACGCCCTCGGTGATGAGGTTCACGCTCGGGTCACGGCCGACCTTGCAGATTGACGCGATGCCGTGCGGGTTGACGTGGAAGAACGAGTGGCCGGCGTTGCAGCCAGTGAAGATGCTCCGGGCCTTGAGGTGGCCCAGTGCCTGCGTCGCCAGCGGGTTAGCCTCGCCGTCGATCGTGGGCGACATGTTCGTGAAGACCTGGTGCGGGAAGCCGTACGACTTCGCGAGGCGCACCATTGCGTCTGTCTCATGCGCGTTGTCGTCCGAGACGATCACGTTCAGCCGGACTGGCAGTCGGTCCTCGCGGGCGGCGTCCAGACCCATCAGGAACCGGTTGAACGCCCCGCGGTTCCGCGTGACCTTGTCGTACGTCTCGGCGGTCGCGCCGTACACGCTCAGGGTCAGCCGGTACGGCCGGTGGCGGGCGAACAGGTCCCGGATCGGTTGCTTCCGCAAGCTGGAGCCGTTGGACGAGACCTGGACCATCATCCCGAGCTGGTGGGCGTACTCGTACGCCGCGCCGAACTCGTGGTCGATCAGCGCCTCACCGCCTGTGATCTGCAACCACAGGACACCGGCGTCCCTCAGTGTCTGGAGCAGCGTCTGCTTGCCTGCCCAGTCAAGGCCCTCGAACCGCTTCTCGCCGAGGTAGCAGAACTCGCAGTCGTAGTCGCAGCCGAGGTTGATCTCCCACGACGCCTTGCCGTACCCGTACCGGGACCGCTCGCGGACGAGGACGATGTCGCCGACTGGCGACGAGGGCAGTTCGGTCCCCCACGCCTCCCTCGCCGCGTCGGTCAGCCAGTCCGGGACGGATCGTCCCTCCGCCCCCGAAGCCCGCAGCTCCTCGTAGCGGACCTCCGGGATGCGCACGCCTGCCGCCAGGCCGGGCTGGACAAGGAGGTACTGGGCGAGAAACGGGCTGGCCACGAGCCGAGGAGCTGTTTTGGTCGTCAGCCTCTCGGCGCTGGTGTTCGTCTCGGTCATGGGACCTCCACGGGTTGGGTAGGAAGGGTTGGTCGGACCTGGTGGTGGGCGGTGATCAGGCTGGCCGCCAGCTCGGCCAGTGGACCCCTTCGCCAAGCGCGGGTCATGGCGCGATCCGTGCGGTCGAGGTGACCACGCCGATCACGAGGCCGCACGCGGCGGACACGAGCACGATCAGCAGTGGTCCGGTGCAGCGGGCGGCCCAGGCGTCCCGGCCGGCCCGGGCGGCGACACGGCCGTTCACGGCTTCCACCAGGCCCTCCACGGGCGGGTGATGATCTCCCGGTACGTATGGTGCGAGGGATTGCGGCCACCGTGCGTGAACACCCAGCTCTGCGGATCGGCGAAGTCGGTGCCGGGAGGCGAGGTCTCGCCACAGACCGCGCACTGCATGGCGTGCGTGGTGGGCTCGGCGTCGGGTTCCCGGTCGGGTTGGAGGGTCCACTCCTGGTGGCACATGATCGTGCGGCTGGTCATCGAACCGCCTCCAGAGTTGTGGCGACGTAGGGGTGCTGGAGAGCAGCGCGGAGGACGTCCGTGTCGGTGAGGGTGTCGTCGTCGGGTAGTTCGCACCATCCGCCGAACCAGTCGTCGAGCCGCTCCAGGCCGGGGGCGACGAGCCAGGAGTTGGTGGAGAGGTGCCGTACCGGCAGATCGACCCAACTGGCTGCGGAGCCGGTCGGGACGGCGTAGTAGAGACGCCCGTTGGGCCTGTCGTAGAGCACGGGGCCCACGGACGTACCGATGCAGCGCAGGTAGGCCAGGGCCAGGAGGCCGATCTCGGCGGAGGTGCGCACGACGTCCCAGCCATCGCCGACCTTCAGCAGCCGCAGCCCCGGCACGTCGTTCACCATGGGCGCGCTTCGCAACGCGTCACGCACGGACATCACGCGTCTCCCTGCGGCCGGAAGCTGTGGCTCGCGCCGAGCGAAGAGGGGGACCCCCTGGTCGGCGTGAGGGGGCGGACCACGATCAGACGAGCGCCAATTGCTGTTATCTGCCGCTTGCGCTCGGTGCCGAGGTCCTTCGGGCCGAGGTGGCTGAGCGCCGGAACCACGGCGCCGTAGGCATCGGGGAGTTCGAGCACGTCGAGCAGACCGACGAAGGCGGGGGAGCGGATGATCATCGTGGAGTCGCGTTCGGCGAAGACGCCGCACAGGGCCAGTTCGTGCCGGTCGCAGTACTCGGTGAGGCAGTCGACGAGCGCCGCGTGGCGGGGCAACCCGCCGGTGACGTGGCGTAGGTAGCCGAAGACCTGAGGGAAGGCGACGGGGCGGTGTTCGGTGATGAGGTCGTCGTCCATGCCCACAGCGTCGGCGGTCGTGAACGGCCTCGAAATGACCTGCTGTTGTACTTCCGTTGCACTTCCCACCCCACGTCGTCACCGACAGTGCTTCCATACGTGACGGAGGGAGGTCATCCGTGGTCAGCGTGCAGCAGTGGACAGGTCGGGAGGCGAGCGCCCTGCGCGCCGCGTTGCGCATGAGCACGCGCGCTTTCGCCGAGCACCTCGGTGTCGCGCTGCGCACGGTTGCGAAGTGGGAGAGCCTCGGCGCGGAGACGCAGCCCCGACCGGACACCCAGGCCATCCTCGATACCGCACTCACACGGGCGGATTCCGCCGCCCAAGCCCGCTTCGAGGCAGTGCTGTTCCCTGAGCGGAAGAGCGCGCGGCCGGCGGATTACGAGACCTGGACCGACGACATCGAGCGCGCTGTTGTCTGCATCAGCCGCCAGGACTTCCCGTTCGCCTCGACCTTGTTGAACCGTTGGTTGGGCAACCGTGCACCGCATCAGCTGGACGGCAAGGGCCTCTACTTGTACGGCCGTTCCCTCGTGCTCCTTGGCGACCTCCAGCGCGATCAGGGCGCGATCCTCGGCCCACTCTCAGCCCGGCACTCCTACTTGACCGCTCGCGGTATGTTCACCGAGCTCGACATCCCGCGCCGGGTGGTTCAGATCGAGCTGTCGCTGGCCGTCGTCCAGGAGATGTCGGGCCAGTTGGAATCCTCCGCTCGCCACTACGAACTCCTCGCCGGGGACCAGCGCCTGAGCCCGCGCGACCGTGCCAGGGCGCGGCTGTGGGTGGGTACGGCGCTGAGCAAGGAGGGCGACAACGAGTACGCGACCGGCGTCATGGTCGAGGCCACCCGCTCCTTCGAGGAGCTGGGCGAGCCGGAGGACTGGTCGGTCGCCCACCAGAAGCTGGCCCTGGCCCACCGGGGCGCCGGCGACCTGAAGCAGGCCCTGCATTACATCGACATCGCGCGGACCACCGGCACGGTCGACTCCCCGATGCAGCGGGTGCGGTTGGACACCGCGTACGGGCACATCCTTCTGTCGGATGCGGCGACCCGGAATGATGGGCTGTCCGTCCTCGATCAGGCGGCACAGGTGGCTCGCCAGTACGGGCTGAGCCACCAGCTGCGCAGCATCGAGGGCATCCGGAAGGACCAGCAGGGATGAGCCAGGGAGTGCCAGTGCCGGAGCACGAGCAGCGCCAGATCACCGACGAGCAGTTCCACGACGCGACGCTGATCTGGAACTACCACCAGATGGGCCACGAGCAGCGGCCCTGCTCGGCGGCGATCGGCCTGGGCAGCCACGACCTCGGTGTCGCCACGGCGGCCGCCGACCTCTACCGCGCCGGCCTCTTCCCGGTCGTGGTCTTCAGCGGCGGCAACAGCCCCACCACCCGGGCCCGCTTCCCGCGCGGCGAAGCGGTCCATTACCGCGAGCACGCTCTGAGTCTGGGTGTGCCGAACGAGGCGATCCTGGTCGAGGCGAAGGCGGCGAACACCGGCCAGAACATCACCTTCTCCCGTGAGCTGCTGGCCGGAGCCGGTATCGGGGTCGAGTCGCTGCTGCTGATCTCCAAGCCGTACATGGAGCGTCGCTCGTACGCGACGTGCCGCAAGTTGTGGCCGGAGGTCGAGGTCGTGTGTGCGTCCGAGCCGCTGGAGCTGGACGACTACATCAAGTCGATCGGCGACGAGAAGCTCGTTGTCGACATGCTCGTCGGTGACCTGCAACGGGTGATCGAGTACCCGAAGCTCGGGTTCGCCGTCGAGCAGGACGTACCGGGGGATGTGCATGACGCTTACGAGCGCCTTCTGCACGGCGGATTCGACAGCCGCCTCATCAGCACCTGAGTCACCGCGCGTCGGGCCGCCGGGCGGGGTGTGTGCGATCCACCAGCCGAACCTGTTTCCGCGGCTGTCCACGTTGGCGAAGCTCTTCGCTGCCGACCGGTGGATCGTCCTGGCCGACGTGCAGTTCGCCCGGCGCGATTTCCAGCACCGTGCCCGGATGGCTTCCTTGGACGATCCTGGGCGGCAGCAGTGGCTCACGCTCCCGACGCACCTTCCACATGGGCACCCGACGCTGATCAGCCAGGCGCGGCTCGTTGATCCCTGCCGCTCGCGCCGGACGGTCGAACTGCTCGTGCGCCAGTATTACGGCCGTAGCCGCCACTGGGGTGCCGTGCGTGACGTCTTGGACGCGGTCCTGGACACACTCGACACCTCAGAATGCGTGGCAGGCGTCGCGAAAACATCAACGATTGCCCTGCTCACGGCTCTTGGCTGGTCGGGGGACGTGCTGGATAGTAGCGAGATCCCGACCCGCCAAAGCCGGTCCGAGCACCTTGCCGACCTCGCCGCGGCCACCGGCAGCACCCACTATCTGTGCGGCCCCGGTGGCTTGCGTTACCTCGACGTGGGTCCCTTCGATGCCCACGGCATCCCCGTGCTGCCTTTCCGCACCCCTGTGGATACGCATGACCCGCTCTGGCAGTGGAGCCGGCGGATCAGCAGCCTCTGGGCCCTGAGCAAGATCGGGCCCGGGGCGCTGGCGAACCGACTGGCTGCCCGACGAGGAGCGCGCTTCCTTGAAGCCTGGGCGTGACTGAGCCGCTACTGCACGAGGCGTAGAACGGGGCGCTGTTCCTGGACGTCGAGCAGTTCTCGGACGCGCTTGGTCGTCCAGGCCAGCTCGTGCGCCAGCGCAGCCACTGAAAGATCAGCTTCCTTACAGGCAAGTTCGAAGGCTTGGCGCAGCAGTGACGGCTGCTCGCCGGAGTAGTTTGCAACCGACTCCGGAATGAAGCCCGGTTGGCCGTCCAGGGCTCGGAGGCGTTGGTAAGTACGGCTTGTCGTGGCATCGGAGATGAGCCCGAGTTCGCGACACCGGTAGACGAGTGAGTGGATGGAGACGCCCCAAACCTGCCTGAGTTCGGCCAGGCGGGCGAGGTCCATTCGCTTGGGCAGGAGGGGCAGGATGCTGTCCTGCGGAGTGAGGAACTCGGCGGCGAAGGCGTCGGCCTCCTTCTCCTGACGGCTGTCACCGGTGGCGTCCCCGTGGAGTACGAGGTGCCCCAGTTCATGGGCGGCCGTGAAACGGTGGCGGTAGACGTCGTCAGCGCGGTTGGCGGTGAGGACCACAAGCGGCCTCGCTGCACGCGTGGAGAATGCGTCGACCGTGGCGGCCGAGGGGTCGGATGCGGGAGGCATCACGACGACGATGCCGTGGGATTCCATGCGTCGGACCAGGTGGGTGACGGGGCCGTCTCCCATGCTCCAGCGTCGCCGCAGCTCGCGTGCTGCTGCGGCAGGGTCCGTGGGCAGTGCCGGCCTCCTCTGGATCCGATACCTCGGATCGCAGCCTTGATCACAACTCCACACACGCCCTGGCCCTGGGACTGGTTCCGGCGGCCGACTACGGGTCACCGGCGGCGTTGTCCGCCCGGCGGGGACCGCTCTGGCCGCCGCTGGGGTGATTCCTCCCCGTGAGCGCGGCGCGAGGTACCTCCAGGCGGCCCCGGAAGACGGGATGCACGCCCTCCGGCACGCGTACGCCTCCGTGCTCCTGGACGCGGGGGAGAGTATCAAGGCGCTCTCCGAGTACCTCGGCCACTCGGACCCGGGCTTCACCCTGCGGACGTATATGCACCTGCTGCCGTCCAGCGAGACCCGCACCCGCAAGGCGATCGACGACGCCTTCACGGAAGCCGAGCGGAAGGACGACGGCGACCCGGCCGCCGACCAGGGCACATCAGTGCCCCCGTCCAAACCCATGTGCCCTCAATGTGCCCTGGCGGCCTGATGGCCCCTCCCGGCACATGACGAGGGCGGGGTCCGAAAACCCCGCCCACTACCCGAGAAACCCCAGGTCAGGGCCACACCAGGCAATAAGGCTGATGCCCCGCCTCATGCAGCCGATGGCTGAAGTCCTGCCACTCGTGCAGCAGCTGGTACACGTTGAACGCGTCCCGTGGCCCGCCGCGGTCCGGGACCGTCGACCAGATGAAGGCCGCGGCGCCCACCGCCTCCTCGCCGATGTCGCGCAGGGGGTCCACGACGGTCATGGGGAGTTTGACGACCGCGTAGTCGGGGTGCAGGACCACCAGTTCCAGCGGTGGGACCTTGTGCAGCGGGACGCCCTCGATGCCCGTGAGGACCATCGCCGCCATGGTCTCCGGCTTGATCTTGGTGAACATGCCGCCCATGCCGAGCTCGTCACCGCCGAGCTCCTCGGGCCGCATCGAGATCGGGACGCGGGCTGCCGTGGCGCCGTCCGGCGCGCCGAAGTATTTGTACGTCACCCCCACCCGACCACCATTCCCGCTCCCTGTCCTGAGCCGGTCGACCGCACGCTCTCCACGGTCCATACGGGCCGCCCGGCCGATTCGCTCAGGATCTCCCTGCGAACGCTGTGAGCCCGGCGAAAGCGGCGAGCTCTGTGAACTCTGTGAACCCTGTGAAGTATGGGAGCTCTGCGTGCCCCGCGAGCCATAAGGGTCGCGCGCCTCCTGCGGCTCCTGTGGCCGACGTGTCTCGGTCGTCTCCTCCGCTTCGCGCCGGTGCCTTCCCCGCCGGGCACGCCGAGGACCCAGGTCATCGGTCCCCTCGCCCAGTCCGCCACCGCGATGCATATCTCCACCCGACTGCTTTTCTAGGACGCGTGGCCCCCGCCGCGCAACCCGATCATCGTGTCAGTGACCTCCCCCGCGGCTGCTCGCCGAAACGTGCGTGCAAACACCTGTCCGCGGGACCTTCGAGGGCTCTGACACCATGGCTAGTGTGAGCTATCCGTACGAAGCCCCAGTTTCGCAGACTCTTTTCGAGCGCGCGGCGGCCGTCACGCCCGGCGGCGTGAACTCTCCGGTGCGCGCCTTCCGCGCCGTGGGCGGTACGCCCCGGTTCATGGTGTCCGGCAGCGGCCCTTATCTCACCGATGCCGATGGACGTGAGTACGTCGATCTAGTGTGTTCGTGGGGGCCCATGATCCTGGGCCATTCCCACCCGGAGGTGATCGCCGCCGTCCAGGAGGCCGTCTCCCGCGGGACCTCCTTCGGTACGCCGGGTGAGGGCGAGGTCGCGCTCGCCGAGGAGATCGTCGCCCGGGTCGGGCCGGTCGAGCAGGTGCGGCTCGTCTCCAGCGGGACCGAGGCCACCATGTCGGCGATCCGGCTCGCCCGCGGGTTCACCCGGCGGTCCAAGGTGGTCAAGTTCGCCGGGTGCTACCACGGGCACGTCGACTCGCTGCTGGCGGCCGCCGGGTCCGGGGTCGCCACCTTCGCGCTGCCCGACACCCCCGGCGTGACCGGCGCCCAGGCCGGCGACACCATCGTCCTGCCCTACAACGACCTCGACGCCGTCCGTGCCGCCTTCGCCGCGCACCCTGGTGAGATCGCCTGTGTGATCACCGAGGCGTCGCCCGGGAACATGGGCGTCGTGCCGCCGCTGCCCGGGTTCAACCAGGGGCTCAAGGACCTCTGCCGGGAGAACGGCGCCCTCTACATCTCCGACGAGGTCATGACCGGGTTCAGGACCAGCAGGGCCGGCTGGTACGGGATCGACGGGGTCGAGCCGGATCTCATGACCTTCGGCAAGGTCATGGGCGGCGGCTTCCCCGCCGCCGCCTTCGGGGGGCGGGCGGACGTGATGGCGCACCTCGCCCCGGCCGGGCCCGTCTACCAGGCCGGCACCCTCTCCGGGAACCCGGTCGCCACCGCGGCCGGCCTCGCCCAGCTGCGGCTGCTCGACGACGCCGCGTACGACACGGTGAACGCGGTCTCCGCGCAGATCCGCACCCTGGTCACCGAGGCGCTCGGCAAGGAGGGCGTCGCCCACCAGGTGCAGACCGCCTCCAACATGTTCTCCGTGTTCTTCACCGACCGCCCGGTGCGGGACTACGAGGACGCCAAGGCGCAGGAGTCCTTCCGGTTCACCGCCTTCTTCCACTCCCTCCTCTCCCAGGGCGTCTATCTGCCGCCCTCGTCCTTCGAGTCGTGGTTCGTCTCCACCGCCCACGACGAGCGGGCTATCCAGCGGATCGCCGACGCCCTTCCGGCGGCGGCCCGGGCAGCTGCGGAGGCCACGGCAGCATGAGTGACATCACCGTCGTCCACCTGATGCGGCACGGCGAGGTCGCCAACCCGGACGGGATCCTCTACGGGCGCCTGCCCGGCTACCACCTGTCCGAGCTGGGCCGGCGGATGGCCGACCGGGTCGCCGAGCACCTCGCGTCCCGGGACGTCACCCACGTCGCCGCCTCCCCGCTGGAGCGGGCGCAGGAGACGGCCACCCCGATCGCCAAGGCGCACGGGCTCGACCTCGCCGTCGACGAGCGGCTCATCGAGGCCGGCAACGTCTTCCAGGGGAAGACCTTCGGTGTCGGCGACGGGGCGCTGAGACGGCCCGAGAACTGGAAGCACCTGGTCAACCCCTTCAAGCCGTCCTGGGGGGAGCCGTACGTGGAGCAGGTCGTACGGATGATGGGGGCGCTGGACGCCGCCAAGGACGCGGCGCGCGGTCACGAGGCCGTGTGCGTCAGCCACCAGCTGCCGATCTGGATCGTGCGCAGCTTCGTGGAGAAGCGGCGGCTGTGGCACGACCCGCGCAGGCGGCAGTGCACGCTCGCCTCCCTGACCACGTTCACCTACCAGGGCGACAAGATCGTGTCCGTCGGGTACACCGAGCCGGCCCGGGACCTGGTTCCGGCTCATCTGCTGGCGGGGGCCAAGCCGGTGAAGGGGAAGGACAAGGCGTTCGGGGCCTGACAGGCTCCGCTTCGCGCTTACCCCGGGCCCCGACCCCGGCTTCGGCCCCGGCCTCGGGCTCAGGCCCCGGCCCCGGCCTCGGGCTCAGGCCCTGGCCCCGACCCCGGCTTCGGCCCTGGCCCCGGGCCCCGGCCCCGGGCCC
>NZ_JBHUDX010000007.1:0-17131 GCF_042678285.1 Streptomyces caeni | reverse complement strand
AACACGCTCATCTACAACCTGGTCCGCCAGTTCGACACCGCCGGCGGCGCCTCCCGGGCGCGCACGGCCGCGCCGAAGCTGCCCGCGAGCGACATCATCCGCACAGCGTCCCTCACCGTGCAGGTCAAGGACGTGCCCAAGGCACTCGACCAGGCGCGGACCACCGTCGAGAACGCGGGCGGGTTCGTCGGCAGCGAGAGCACAAGCCGCGACGCCGAGGGCCATGAACGCACCCGGCTCGTGCTGCGCGTGCCCACCGCGAAGTACGACGAGGTGCTCACCGGGCTGCAGGGAGCGGGCAGGCTGGTCGACCGCACCGCAAGGGCCGAGGACGTCACCGGTCAGGTCGTCGACGTGGACAGCCGCATCAGGTCGCAGCGTGCCAGTGTGGCGCGGGTGCGCGAGCTCATGGACAGGGCCACCAGCCTCAGTGATGTCGTCGCGCTGGAAGGGGAGTTGAGCTCCCGTGAGGCCGATCTCGAGGCGCTGCTGGCCCAGCAGGCGTCGCTGAAGGACCGCACCAGCCTGGCCACCGTCACGCTCTCGCTGTCGCAGACGCCGGTGAAGAAGGCGTCGAAGGACGACCGGCCGGGGTTCGTGGACGCGCTGGCGGGCGGCTGGGACGTCTTCGTGACGATGCTGCGGTGGATCGCCCTGGCGATCGGCGCGGCACTTCCGTTCGCGGTGTTCGCGGCCCTGCTGGTGGTGGTGTGGGCGCGGTTCGTGCGCCCCAGGCTGCCGCGCCGCCCGGCGCCCGCGTCCGTTCCCGCTGCCACTGCCGCGCCGGCCGCGCCGTCCGCGCCGGCCGCGCCCGGCCCGTTTCCCGTGGCCGGTACGGCACCCGTGCCCGTCCAGCGGCGGGAAGAAGAACGAGGCGAGCGGAACTGAGACGACCCGTCCCCGTAGCGTGTCCGTATGAGCATGAGCCGTACGAACCGTTCGCGGGAGCGCCTGGTCGTCATCGGCGGCGACGCGGCCGGCATGTCCGCCGCGTCGCAGGCGCGCCGCCTCAAGGGCCCCGACGAGTTGGAGATCGTGGCGTTCGAACGCGGCCACTTCTCCTCCTTCTCGGCGTGCGGCATCCCCTACTGGGTGGGCGGCGACGTCGCCACGCGGGACGAACTGATCGCCCGGACGCCCGAGGAGCACCGGGCGCGCGGCATCGACCTGCGGATGCGCACCGAGGTCGTGCAGATCGACGTCGCGGGGCGGCGGGTACGCGCGCGGGACGTCGATTCCGGGGCCGAGGTGTGGACCCGGTACGACAAACTCGTGATCGCGACCGGCGCCCGGCCGGTCCGACCCGACCTGCCCGGCGCCGACGCACCGGGGGTGCACGGGGTGCAGACCCTGGACGACGGCCAGGCGCTGCTGGACACGCTGACCGCCACGCGGGGGCGCCGCGCGGTGGTCGTCGGCGCCGGCTACATCGGCGTGGAGATGGCCGAGGCGCTGATCCGCCGCGGCTACGAGGTCACCGTCGTCAACCGCGGCAGCGAGCCCATGGCCACGCTCGACCCGGACATGGGCCGGCTCGTGCACCGCGCCATGGAGGGCCTCGGCATCACCATGGTGAACGACGCGGAGGTCACCAAGATCCTCACCGGGGACGACGGGCGGGTCCGGGCGGTCGGCACGGAGGCCGCCGCGTACCCGGCGGACGTGGTCGTCCTCGGTATCGGCGTACGCCCGGAGACCGCGCTCGCGAAGGCGGCCGGGCTGCCGCTCGGCGAGCACGGCGGGCTGCTCACCGACCTCGCGATGCGGGTCCGCGGCCACGAGGACATCTGGGCCGGCGGCGACTGTGTCGAGGTCCTGGACCTGGTCTCCGGGCGCGAGCGGCACATCGCCCTGGGCACGCACGCCAACAAGCACGGTCAGATCATCGGCACCAATGCGGGCGGCGGCTATGCCACGTTCCCCGGCGTCGTCGGCACGGCGGTGAGCAAGGTCTGCGACCTGGAGATCGCCCGCACCGGCCTGCGTGAGAAGGACGCGCGCAGGGCGGGCCTGCAGTACGAGACGGTCACCATCGAATCGACCAGCCGCGCGGGCTACTACCCGGACGCCTCGCCCATGACCGTGAAGATGCTCGCCGAACGCGGCACGGGACGGCTGCTCGGGGTCCAGATCGTCGGCCGGGAGGGCGCGGCCAAGCGCGTCGACATCGCGGCGGTCGCGTTGAGCGCGCGGATGACGGTCGAGGGGATGACGGCCCTGGACCTGGGCTACGCGCCTCCGTTCTCACCGGTGTGGGACCCGGTCCTGGTGGCGGCGCGGAAGGCGGCTGCGGCGGTGCGGAGGAACCGCGGGTGACCCGGGCGCCCCGTGAGCGCGCGGGACCGCGACGTCACGGGGCCACGAACGGTCAGGCCGTCTCGTGCTGGCCGCCCCCGTTGATCCGCTCGATCGCCTGCCGGGCCTGCTCGGCCGGCGGCCGGGCGGGCAACGACGACACGGAGGCGCTGGAGGCCATGGCGGCCGGCTGCGGCTGGGCACCCGCCGGCTTGGCGTGGGCCGCCGGCCGCGTGGAGCGCAGGCGGTGGCTGACGGCCTCGTCGAGGGTCACGGGACGCTGCATCTGGGATGCGAGCCGCCCGGCCTCCTGACCGAGCCGGGCGACGTCCTCCCAGGGCAGACGGATCACCAGGGCGACCTCGGCCTCGCCGTCGGGCAGAGCGTGGATCGGAGGAGTAACTCGGTCGTTCATCGCCTGTTCCTCACGTCGTCCCCGCGACACGCCTTCCCCGCACCGCGGGCGGTTGAGGAGACATACGGACGCGCGCGCCGCCGCGTTCACCGATTCGCCCGGCCCATCCAGGGCACTACTTCCTTGTGGTCATCCCCGTCCGTGACGTGAACCCGGTGCGCCGTACGCCCTATGTGACGTACGCGCTGATCGCGGCCAACTTCGTCGTCTTCCTGCTGACCCCCGGCATAGCGGGCTCGGTGGCGGGCCAGAGCGACCTGTCGCAGCTGTGCCACCTGCAGGCGTTCCTGGAGCACTACGCGGCGGTGCCAAGGGAGTTGATCCACGGCCAGCTGCCACGGCTCGTCCCCACCGGCGAGGTCGGCGTCGGCCCGCACGGCGCGGGCTGTGTGGTGGCGCCGCCGGAGTACCGCAAGTCACCGCCGGCGTCGGTCTTCACGGCGATGTTCCTGCACGGCAGCTGGCTGCATCTGCTGGGCAACATGCTGTTCCTGCTGATCTTCGGCAACAACATCGAGGACCGCCTCGGCCATGTCCGCTTCACGCTGTTCTACCTCGTCTGCGGATACGCGGCGGCGTACGGCTTCGCGTACTTCAACGACACCTCCGGCGACCCGCTGATCGGCGCGTCGGGGGCCATCGCGGGCGTGCTGGGCGCCTATCTGGTGCTCTACCCCCGGGCCAGGGTCTGGGTCCTGGTGCCGTTCCTGATCTTCCTGCCGCTGCGGCTGCCCGCGTGGATCGTGCTCGGCTTCTGGTTCGTGCTGCAGGCGGTCTACTCGTCCGGGGGCGGTGTCTCCTCGGCCGGGACCGTGGCCTACGCGGCCCACGTCGTCGGCTTCGTGGTGGGCATGGCCCTGGCCTGGCCGCTGCGCCCGGGCACCCCGCCGCCGCCCGAGCCGCGCGGCCTGCTGTGGGGCAGGCACGCGCAGCCCGGCTGGTGAGCCGACGGGCGGTGTGCGCCGGAGCCGGCGCGACGGGGGCAATGCGCTCTGAAGCAGGTGCGACGGCGCGGCTCAGCGCGCCGTCTGCGCATGGACGTACTCGACGAGCCGGGTGAGGGCGTCCGGGTCGGTCGACGGCAGCACGCCGTGGCCGAGGTTGAAGACATGGCCCTCCAGACCGGCGGCGGCGTCGAGCACCTCGCGGGTCTTGGCCTCGACGGCCTCCTGCGGGGCGAAGAGGACCGCCGGGTCGAGGTTGCCCTGGAGTGCCTTGCCGAGGCCGACCCTGCGGGCCGCCTCGTCCAGCGGGACGCGCCAGTCGACGCCGACGACGTCCGCGCCGGCCTCGCCCATCAGGCCGAGCAGCTCGCCGGTGCCGACGCCGAAGTGGATGCGGGGGACCCCGTACCCCTCGACCGCGCGGAAGACCTTGGCCGAGGCCGGCAGCACCGAGCGGCGGTAGTCGGCGGGGGCGAGGGCACCGGCCCACGAGTCGAAGAGCTGGATCGCGGAGGCGCCCGCCTCGATCTGCACCTTCAGGAAGGCGGCGGTGATGTCGGCGAGCCGGTCCACCAGGTCCGCCCACAGCCGCGGGTCGCCGTGCATGATCGCCTTGGTGTGCTCGTACGTCCGCGAGGGGCCGCCCTCGATGAGGTAGCTCGCCAGCGTGAAGGGCGCGCCCGCGAAACCGATCAGCGGGGTGGCGCCCAGTTCGGCGGTGAGCAGCCGGACGGCCTCGGTGACGTAGGAGACGTCCTCGGGGGTCAGGTCGCGCAGCCGGTCGAGGTCGGCGCGGGAGCGGACCGGCTGGGCGACGACCGGGCCGACACCGGGCTTGATGTCGAGGTCGAGGCCGATGGCCTTGAGGGGGACGACGATGTCGCTGAAGTAGATCGCGGCGTCCACGCCGTGCCGGCGCACCGGCTGGAGAGTGATCTCGGTGACCAGCTCGGGCCGCATGCAGGACTCCAGCATGGGGATGCCCTCGCGCACCTTGCGGTACTCGGGCAGGGAGCGCCCGGCCTGCCGCATGAACCACACCGGCGTGTGCGGCACGGGCTCGCGTCGGCACGCCCTGAGGAAGGCGGAGTCGTACGTCGCTGTGGGCTGGCCCGTCGCGGGGCGGTCGTTGGCACTCACGCCAGAAGTCTCCCACGCCGCGCGGGTGAGGGGTGCCGGGGGCGGCGCGCCCCCAAGGCCCGGACGCGCCCGCAACGGCACCCCGCCGTTCCCGGCCAACCGCCGCAGGCAACGGGTGTCTCTCCCTGCGAACCCGCTTTCCTGCCCTTACTCTTCCCCGCATGGCTGCGGCTCAGGGACGACTGACGGACGGCGCTGACGGAATGGACGACGCAACGGAGGGGGACCCGAATGCGATGGACACGGCTCCGCTGCCCTTCCGCGCCGCGGTCGACGCGCTGAGGGCCGCGCGGCTGCGGCCGGAGATCCAGGTCGAGCCGACGCGCCCGCCACAGCGCCTCGCCCCGTTCACGTACGCGCTGGAGGCCGCGGTCGTCGACGGCGAGGACGACCTGGCCGACGGCCGCCTCGTCCTGCTGCACGACCCGGCCGGGCACGAGGCGTGGCAGGGCTCCTTCCGCCTGGTGACGCTGGTGCGCGCGGAACTCGAACCGGAGATGGCCGCCGACCCCCTGCTGCCCGATGTGTGCTGGTCGTGGCTGACCGGGGCGCTCCAGTCCCGCGGGTTGTCGTACGGCGAACCGAGCGGCACCGTCACGCGCGCGAGCTCGCACTACTTCGGCGGGCTCGCCGCGCGTCCGGCCGCCTCCCAGATCGAGATCCGCGCCTCCTGGACGCCCCGGGAGGGCGTCGGCGGCGTCCCGGACACGGCCGCCCACCTGGCCTCCTGGTGCGATCTGCTGTCCCAGGTGGCGGGCCTGCCCCCGGCGGGCCCCGGCGACGGCTCGGTGGTCACGCTGCCGCAGCGGCGGGGGCCGCAGTCCCGCTGACGCCCGGCGTCAACCCTTAGACGGACCTCCTTGCCATCTCTTTGTCGATACGGCCACTTTCGGCCTCATATCGACAAAGGAGCGAACCGACCTGGTCTCAGTTGATCGCTCGCGCGTCCGAATTGCACGAATTGTTACTCACCAAATCGTGATCATTCTCTAAAGGAGCACGAGTTTGGTGCCGAAGACGACTGTGACCTTGAAAGCACGGTTCGTCCCGGCTTCATCCCCAGAGCCGGCCCCGTCCCGCACCCCCAGGAGGCCTGGTGTCCGTTCTCCTCGAGCAGCCCGCAAGCCTGGTCGCCTACCGCCCGAACAAGCCGACCGCCATGGTGGTCGTGGCCGACCCACGGGTCCGTTCCACCGTCACCCGCCACCTCTGGGCGCTCGGAGTGCGCGACGTCATCGAGGCGTCGTCCATCGCGGAGGCCCGTCCTCGCATCGGCAACCCGCGCGACATCTGCGTCGCCGATGTCCACCTCCCCGACGGCTCGGGGCTCACCCTCCTGTCGGAGACCCGCGCCGCGGGCTGGCCCAACGGCCTCGCCCTGTCCGCCGCCGACGACATCGGCGCCGTCCGCAACGCCCTCGCGGGCGGAGTCAAGGGCTACGTCGTCACCGGCACCCGGACGAACGTCGGGCTCCCCACCCGCCCCGGCGCCGCCCCCATCGGCGCCGCCGCCGCACGTCTGCACCGCCGCCCCCCGGGCGCCCCGAGCCACCCGGGCGGGTACCGCGAGCTGTCCGGCCGCGAGGTGGAGGTGCTGCGCCTGGTCGCCGAGGGCCAGTCCAACAAGGCGATCGGCGTCTCCATGGGCCTGTCCGCGCTGACCGTCAAGAGCCATCTCGCCCGTATCGCCCGCAAGCTCGGCACGGGCGACCGCGCCGGAATGGTGGCCGTGGCCCTGCGCACCGGCATCATCCACTGACCCGGCCCCGCAGCACGCCCCGGCCCGCGTCCGTATCGAGCCCGCCGCCGACCCGAGTCCGGGACCCCTCCCGCCCTCGCCCGACTCCCCCACCCGCCGCCCCTCTTCCCACCTCGTCCTCCCCGTCCCCCGCGTCCCGCCCCCGCGTCCCGCGGATCACCTGCCACACCGGAACCCTCGTTGACACGCGTAACACATGACCGGTTTACGACCCTCCCGCACCCGCCGACGGAACGTTCCGTCGGCGGGTGCGGTCCATACACAGATACCCTTGACAGGTGACCGACGCCCAAGAGACCGCAGCAGAGATCCCACTGCGAGCCACCGGAGGCGCCCCTCCGGACGATGTCGAAGCGGCGCCGATCCCCTTGCTTGAGCCGCGGGACGGCATCCCGCCCGTAATCGCCGACGATGTCTCGCTGAACGAGGTGATCACCGCCTTCGCCGCCGGCACCGGCCCCGTCGCCGTGGACGCCGAACGCGCGTCCGGATACCGATACGGCCAGCGCGCCTATCTGGTGCAGCTGCGCCGCGAGGGCGCGGGCACGGCGCTGATCGACCCCACGGCCTGCCCCGACCTGTCGGGCCTGGGCGAGGCGATCTCCGGTACGGAGTGGGTGCTGCACGCCGCCACCCAGGACCTCCCGTGCCTGCGCGAGATAGGCATGATGCCGACGCTGCTGTTCGACAGCGAGCTGGCCGGCCGCCTGGCCGGGTTCCCGCGCGTGGGGCTGGGCGCGATGGTGGAGAACGTGCTGGGCTTCGTCCTGGAGAAGGGCCACTCGGCCGTCGACTGGTCGTCGCGCCCCCTGCCCGAACCGTGGCTGCGCTATGCCGCCCTCGACGTGGAGCTGCTCGTCGACCTGCGGGACGCCCTGGAGAAGGAACTCGACCGGCAGGGCAAGCTGGAGTGGGCCCTGCAGGAGTTCGAGGCGATCGCCTCCGCGCCGCCGCCGGAGCCGCGCAGGGACCCCTGGCGCCGCACGTCGGGCATGCACAAGGTGCGCCGCCGCCGGCAGATGGCCGTCGTCCGGGAGATGTGGCAGACCCGGGACCAGATCGCACAGCGCCGGGACGTCTCGCCCGGCAAGGTGCTCGGCGACACCGCGATCATCGAGGCCGCGCTGGCCCTGCCGCCGAACATGCACGCCCTGACCTCCGTGAACGGCTTCGGCCATCGCATGAGCCGACGGCAGCTGGAGCAGTGGCAGGCCGCGATCGACCGTGCGAGGGCGCTGCCCGAGGCGGAGCTGCCGCAGCCCGGTCAACCGGTGACCGGACCCCCGCCGCCGCGTGCGTGGGCCGACAAGGATCCGGCCGCCGCGGCGCGGCTGTCCGCCGCCCGGGCCGGCGTCTCGGCGCTGGCCGAGCGGCTGAACATGCCGCAGGAGAACCTGGTCGCTCCGGACACCGTGCGGCGTGTGTGCTGGGAGCCGCCGAAGCCGGCCGACCCCGACACGGTGGCCGCCGCGCTGCTCGGCCTCGGCGCCCGGCAGTGGCAGATCGAGCTGGTCACACCGGTTCTGGTGGCAGCGCTGTCCGGGAAGGGCTGAGGGCGGGTGCGCCCCTGCCGGGCGCGTCACCGCGTCCTCCCCGGCAGGGGCCGGGGTACCTGGAAGCGGAACGGCGATGTCGGGATCACGCCAGGATCCACCGAGCGAACGGCGCGGCCACGCATGCCCCCGCGAGGGGCCCGGCGTGCGGGGACGCGTGGCCGCGGCGGCACGGGTGCCGTCCGGTGCGAAGTGCCCGAGGTGTGACCTTCACCGCTTGGGGCCTCTGGACTGGGCAGCCTGGTTACTCGTAAGTAGCATAGTGCTGAGCGCGCGCTCAGCGCGTGGCAGCTGTGCCATCCCGCACCCTGGAGGAGAGCCATCGTGCCTCGTACCGTCAGGGACGTCGTCTTCGTCGACGGCGTCCGCACCCCGTTCGGCAAGGCGGGCCCGAAGGGCATCTACCACGAGACCCGCGCCGACGACCTCGTCGTGAAGGCCATCCGGGAGCTGCTGCGCCGCAACCCGGGCCTCGACCCGCACAAGATCGACGAGGTCGCCATCGCGGCGACCACCCAGATCGGCGACCAGGGCCTGACCATCGGCCGCACCGCGGGCATCCTCGCGGGCCTGCCCAAGACCGTGCCCGGCTACGCCATCGACCGCATGTGCGCGGGCGCGATGACGGCCGTGACGACCACGGCGGGCTCCATCGCGTTCGGCGCGTACGACGCCGTCATCGCCGGTGGTGTGGAGCACATGGGCCGCCACCCGATGGGCGAGGCCGTCGACCCGAACCCGCGGTTCGTGAGCGAGAAGCTGGTCGACGAGTCCGCCCTGTTCATGGGCATGACCGCCGAGAACCTGCACGACCGCTTCCCGCAGCTGACCAAGCAGCGCGCCGACGAGTACGCCGTGCGCTCGCAGGAGAAGGCCGCCAAGGCGTACGCCAACGGCAAGATCCAGCAGGACCTGGTGCCGATCTCCGTGCGCCGCACCGACCCTGAGGGCGGCGAGACCGGCTGGGGCCTGGTCACCGCGGACGAGCCGATGCGCCCGGGCACGACTCTGGAGAACCTGGCCGGCCTGAAGACGCCCTTCCGCGTCCACGGCCGGGTCACGGCGGGCAACGCGGCCGGTCTCAACGACGGCGCCACCGCCTCGATCATCGCCTCCGAGGACTTCGCGCGGGAGAACGGCCTGCCGGTCAGGATGCGTCTGGTCTCCTACGCCTTCGTGGGCGTCGAGCCGGAGGTCATGGGCTACGGCCCGATCCCGGCGACGGAGAAGGCCCTCGCCAAGGCGGGTCTGTCCATCTCCGACATCGGCCTGTTCGAGATCAACGAGGCGTTCGCGGTCCAGGTCCTGGCCCTCCTCGACCACTACGGCATCGCCGACGACGACGAGCGCGTCAACCAGTACGGCGGCGCCATCGCCTTCGGTCACCCGCTCGCCTCCTCCGGTGTCCGCCTGATGACCCAGCTGGCCCGCCAGTTCGAGGAGCAGCCGCAGGTCCGCTACGGCCTGACCACCATGTGCGTCGGCTTCGGCATGGGCGCGACGGTCATCTGGGAGAACCCGCACTTCGAGGGGGACAAGTGAGCACCACCGCTGAGCTGTTGAAGGGCGCGGCCGAGCTGTTCCCGGACGAGGTCGTCACCCAGGCGCACGTGCGCCACTTCGATCTGCCGCTCGGGGCCGGGCGATTCGCCCTCATCACCCTGGACAACGGCTTCGACCACACCAAGCCGACCACCTTCGGCCCGCAGTCGCTCGCGAACCTCAACACCGCGATCGACCAGGTCGAGAAGGAGGCCGCGGCCGGCGAGATCGTCGGCGTCGGCATCACCGGCAAGCCGTTCATCTTCGCGGTCGGCGCCGACCTCAAGGGCGTCGAGCTGCTGAAGCGGCACGAGGACGCGCTGGCCATCGGCAAGGGCGGCCACGAGGTCTTCAAACGCCTGTCGGCCCTCGCGGTCCCGACGTTCGCGTACTACAACGGCGCGGCGATGGGCGGCGGCGTCGAGGTCGGCCTGCACTGCACGTACCGCACGGTCTCGCAGGCGCTCCCGGCCTTCTCGCTCCCCGAGGTCTTCCTGGGCCTCGTCCCCGGCTGGGGCGGCTGCACCCTGCTGCCGAACCTGATCGGCGCGGACAAGGCCGTCTCGGTCGTCATCGAGAACTCGCTCAACCAGAACAAGCAGCTGAGGGGCCGGCAGGTCTACGAGCTCGGCATCGCCGACGCCCTCTTCGAGGGCGCCGACTTCCTGGAGCAGTCCCTGCTGTGGACGGCGCAGGTCCTCAAGGGCGACATCGAGGTCGAGCGCCCGGTGATCGACCGCGGCGAGGCATGGGACCAGGCCGTCGAGCGCGGCCGCTTCATCGCCGACGGCAAGGTGCACGGTGCGGCCCCGGCCGCCTACCGCGCGCTGGACATCATCGCCGCGGCGAAGAACGGCGACCTGCAGCAGGGCTACGACGCCGAGGACCAGGCCCTCGCCGACCTGATCATGGGCGGGGAGCTGCGTGCCGGCATCTACGCGTTCAACCTGGTCCAAAAGCGCGGCAAGCGCCCGGCGGGTGCCCCGGACAAGAACCTGGCCCGCCCGGTCACCAAGGTCGGTGTCGTCGGCGCCGGCCTGATGGCCTCTCAGCTGGCGCTGCTCTTCCTGCGCCGCCTGGAGGTCCCGGTCGTCCTCACGGACATCGACCAGGAGCGCGTCGACAAGGGAGTGGGCTACGTCCACGCCGAGATCGACAAGCTGCTCGGCAAGGGCCGGATCAACCAGGACAAGGCCAACCGCCTCAAGGCACTGGTCTCCGGTGTCCTGGACAAGGCCGAGGGCTTCCGTGACGCGGACTTCGTCATCGAGGCCGTGTTCGAGGAGATCGGCGTCAAGCAGCAGGTGTTCGCCGAGGTCGAGGCGGTCGCACCGGCGCACGCGATCCTGGCCACCAACACCTCCTCCCTCTCGGTGACGGAGATGGCGTCGAAGCTCAAGCACCCCGAGCGGGTCGTCGGCTTCCACTTCTTCAACCCGGTCGCGGTGCTGCCGCTGCTGGAGATCGTCCGCGGCGAGCAGACCGACGACGCGTCGCTGGCCACGGCGTTCGCCGTCGCCAAGAAGCTGAAGAAGACGGCGGTGCTGGTGAAGGACGCCCCGGCGTTCGTCGTCAACCGCATCCTCACCCGCTTCATGGGCGAGATCCAGAACGTCATCGACGAGGGCACCCCGGTCGAGGCCGCCGAGAAGGCCGTCGAGCCGCTCGGTCTGCCGATGTCCCCGCTGGTGCTGCTGGAGCTGGTCGGCCCGGCGATCGGCCTGCACGTGTCTCAGACGCTGCACGGCGCCTTCCCGGACCGGTTCGAGGTCTCCCCGAACCTCAAGTCGGTCGTCGAGGCGGGCAAGCGCGGCTTCTACGTCTACGACAGCGGCAAGCCGGAGCTGGACCCGGAGGTCGCCGCGCTGCTGAAGCAGGGAGACACCGTCCTCACCGAGGAGCAGGTCCGCGCCCGGGTGCTGGACGCGGTGGCCCAGGAGATCGGCCTGATGCTCGACGAGGGCGTCGTCGCCGAGGCCCAGGACGTCGACCTGTGCCTGATCACGGGCGCCGGCTGGCCCTTCCACCTGGGCGGCATCACGCCGTACCTGGACCGCGAGGGCGTCTCCGAGCGCGTGAACGGCAAGAAGTTCCTGGCGCCGGGCGTGGCGTCGGTTCCCGCGTAGGCACCGCACGCACGCGGCAGAGCCCCCGCCCGTGGCGGGGGCTTTGCCGTCGGGCCCGTCAGACCGTCCGCCAGGCGGCCAGTGCCAGCCCCGGCTCGTCCTTCTGACGGGCCAGGCGGAGTTCTCCGTCCTCGGTCAGCGACGCGGCCACGACGCGTCCCTCGGCGTCCTCGGCCACCGCCACCCGGGCGCCCGCCGGCAGGCGCGGGCCCGACTCGGTCCACCAGGCGCCGGACGACTCCTGTTCGGTGGGATAGGCGGCGAAGGCGACACGTCCGTCGGCCGAGCGCTGGGCGAGCAGCGTGCAGTCATGGCCGCCGAGCGTGCAGCGAACGGCGGAGGCCGGGCCGGGGCCGGCGGCGGGGAGCAGGGCGACCGGCTTGCCGCCGGGGCGCCAGGCGCACAGGTCACCGGATCCGTCGGTGTAGAAGAGGGTGGTGCTGTCCGGGGACGTGGCGAGCGCGCGCAGCGTGCCCGGGCGTACCGGAACCTCCACCACCTCGTCCAGGACCGGCTGGGCCCCCGGTTCCTCCTGCCGCCAGTGCAGGATGCCGACGGGAGCGGCCGCGTACAGCTCCACGCGCCCGGACTCCCCCGTCACCGCCGCCAGGTCCTCCCGGACGCCATCGCCCTTCAGGTCGCGCCACGGGTCCCAGCCGCCCGTCGCCTTCTGGGCGACCATGCTCACCCCGCCGCCCAGGTTGCGCACGAAGACGTGAGCGCGCCCCTCGGCGTCGACGGCGACGGCCGGCATCCCGGTCCGGTCGCCCTTCTTGCTGGGGTGGCCGACGGGGACCCAGTCCAGCGCCGCGAGATGGGGGCGGAAGTGCGTGGAGTGCACCAGACCGGACTCGCCGGGCACCGTGGGCCGCCAGGACACCAGATGGGCGTAGCCGTCGGCGCCCTGGCCGACGGCCGGCCCGGGGAGCAGCTTCTGTCCGCCGCCCACACGGCGAGGCGCCTCCCAGGGGCCACCGGGGTGGCGCTCGGCCCGGCACAGGAGGGCGTCGCCCGACGGGATGTAGACACTGAGCCGGCCGTCACGGCCGCGGATGAACCATTCGCCGTTCACCGGTTCACTGTAAGGGCGAGGGGCCGCGCGACGGGTTGCCGCCCGGCTCGTGCCACGCTTGCCCCATGGACGAGGACGCTCCCCTGCTCACGATCGTCGACGCGGCCAACGTCGTCGGATCGGTGCCCGACGGATGGTGGCGGGACAGGAAGGGTGCCGCGGAGCGGCTGCGGGACCGGCTGGCCGCGGACGGCGTCCCCGGCCGCCCGGACCCCGTGGAGATCGTCCTGGTGGTGGAGGGCGCGGCGCGCGGTGTGGCCTCCGTGCCAAGGGTGCGGGTGGAGACGGCGTCCGGCAGCGGGGACGACCGCATCGTCGAACTGGTCGCCGCGGCCGGCGGCCGCCCCTGTCTGGTCGTCACGGCCGACCGGGAGCTGCGGCGCCGGGTGACGGAGCTGGGCGCACAGGTCGCCGGGCCGCGCGCGGTGCGCGGCTGAGCGGCCACCCCCCGCGCGGGGAGGGCGCGTCCGGCCCTCCGCGTGCGGCGGCCGGTCACGGCGCCCGATCGCCCGGCGGGCCCGCCGCCTCGTCGGCCCGGGCCCCCTCACCGGGGCTCAGGACACTGTGCGAGCGCCCGTAGAGGAAGTACACGGCGAAGCCGATGACCAGCCAGATCGCGAACCGCAGCCAGGTCTCGGCGGGCAGGTTCAGCATCAGCCACAGCGAGGCGCACACCGACAGGACCGGTACCACGGGGACGAACGGGGTGCGGAAGGCGCGGTGCAGGTCGGGGCGGGTCCGGCGGAGGATGATCACGCCGAGCGCGACGACGACGAAGGCGAAGAGCGTGCCGATGTTGACCAGTTCGGCGAGTTCGCTGAGGCTGGTGAAGCCGGCGACGACGGCGATGACCACGCCGAGCAGGACGGTCGGCCGGTGCGGCGTCCTGAAGCGGGGGTGGACACGGGAGAAGAAGCGGGGCAGCAGCCCGTCGCGGCTCATCGCGAAGAAGACGCGGGACTGGCCGAGCAGCAGGATCATGCAGACGACCGTGAGGCCGATGGCGGCGCCGAAGCTGATCACACCCGCGTACCAGGGGTGCCCGACGGCCTTGAACGCGTCGGCGAGCGGGGCGTCCACGGTCAGCCTGGTGTAGCGCTCCATGCCGGTGACGACGATGGACACCCCCACGTACAGCGCCGTGCAGACGAACAGGGAGCCCAGGATGCCGCGCGGCATGTCGCGTTGCGGGTTCCTGGTCTCCTCGGCGGTCGTCGCCACGATGTCGAAGCCGATGAAGGCGAAGAAGACGACGGACGCGGCGGTGAAGATGCCCATCACCCCGAAGTTGGAGGGCGCCCAGCCGAACATCGACTGGATGAGCGGGGCCTTGAGCGTGCCGCCCGCCTCCACCACCTGGGCCTTGGGGACGAACGGCCGGTAGTTGGCGCCCGTGACGAAGAAGGCGCCCGCCACGATCACGATCAGCACCACGGTCACCTTGATGGCGACGACGACTCCGGTGAGCCGGGCGGAGAGCTTCATGCCGAGGACGAGGACGGCGGTCAGCACCAGGACCAGCGCGGCGGCGAGGATGTCGAAGCCGAACCCGCTCACCCCGTCCCGGCCGCCGAGCGCCGCGGGCAGGTGCCAGCCCGCGTTGTCCAGCAGCGACCGGATGTAGCCGGACCAGCCGACGGCGACCACCGCCGTGCCCAGTGCGAACTCCAGGACCAGGTCCCAGCCGATGATCCAGGCCGGCAGTTCGCCGAGCGTGGCGTACGAGAACGTGTACGCGGAGCCCGCGACCGGGACCGTGGAGGCGAACTCCGCGTAGCAGAGCGCGGCCAGCGCGCAGACGACGGCGGCCACCACGAAGGCGACGGAGACGGCGGGGCCCGCGTTCTCCTTGGCGACCTTGCCGGTCAGGACGAAGATGCCGGTGCCGATGATGACGCCGACGCCGAACACGGTCAGGTCCAGCGCGGACAGCGTCTTCCTGAGCGCGTGCCCGGGTTCCTCGGTGTCCAGGATCGACTGTTCGACCTTCTTCGTCCTGAAGAGGGTGCTGCCCACGGACTGCCTCCCACGCTCGTCGTCCCCGACATGATCGGAAGGGGGTGACGACCGTGTGCCCCGCCTCGGGCGGATTCACGCGAACAGGCCGGTTCCGCCACCGTAAAGGATGGTGGAACCGGCCCGGGGAGACCTGCCCGGTGGTCGCGTCAGTCGCAGGCGGGCTCCACCGAGTCCACCGCCGTACGGTCGAACCGGCCGTCGAGCTTCGCGACGAGCCCGGTGACCTGGCGGGCGATGTCCGGTGCGGTCAGGCCGATCTCCGCCATCACCTCCTGGCGGGAGGCATGGTCGAGGAAGCGCGGCGGGATGCCGAAGTCGCGCAGCGGGATGTCGACGCCCGCGTCGCGCAGCGCCTGCGCGATCGCCGAACCGACGCCGCCCACACGGGAGTTGTCCTCGACCGTGACGACCACGCGGTGCCGCTCGGCGAGCGGGGCGAGCGCCTCGTCGACGGGCTTGACCCAGCGCGGGTCGACGACGGTGGTGGAGATGCCCTGCTTGTCGAGGAGGTCGGCGACGTCCAGGCACATCGGCGCGAGGGCGCCCACGGAGACGAGGAGCACGTCCGGGGTGTCGGTGCCCGCCTCGCGCAGCACGTCCATGCCGCCGACGCGGCCCACGGCCGGTACGGCGGGGCCGACGGCGCCCTTCGAGAAGCGCACGACGGTCGGGGCGTCCTCGACCACGACGGCCTCGCGGAGTTGGGCGCGCACCTGGTCGGCGTCGCGCGGCGCGGCGAGACGCAGCCCCGGCACGACCTGGAGGATCGACATGTCCCACATGCCGTTGTGCGAGGCGCCGTCGGTGCCGGTGATGCCGGCCCGGTCGAGCACGAAGGTGACGCCGCACTTGTGCAGGGCCACGTCCATCAGCACCTGGTCGAAGGCCCGGTTGAGGAAGGTGGCGTAGACGGCGAAGACGGGGTGGACGCCGCCGGTGGCGAGGCCGGCCGCGGAGACGGCGCCGTGCTGCTCGGCGATGCCGACGTCGTAGACCCGGTCCGGGAACGCCTTGGCGAACTTCTCGAGACCGACCGGCTGGAGCATCGCGGCCGTGATGGCGACGATGTCCTCCCGCTCCCGGCCCAGCCTGACCATCTCCTCACCGAACACCGACGTCCAGTCGGCGCCGGAGGAGGCGATCGGCAGGCCCGTGTCGGGGTGGATCTTGCCGACGGCGTGGAAGCGGTCGGCCTCGTCCTGGAGGGCGGGCTGGTAGCCGCGGCCCTTCTCGGTGAGGCAGTGCACGATGACGGGCCCGCCGAACCGCTTGGCCCGGGTCAGCGCGGACTCCAGCGCCTCGATGTCATGGCCGTCGATGGGGCCGACGTACTTCAGGCCCAGGTCCTCGAACATGCCCTGCGGGGCGATGAAGTCCTTCAGGCCCTTCTTGGCGCCGTGCAGGGTCTCGTAGAGGGGCTTGCCGACGACGGGGGTCCGCTCCAGGACCTCCTTGGTGCGCGCGAGGAAGCGCTCGTACCCGTCGGTGGTCCGGAGCGTCGCGAGGTGGTTGGCCAGGCCGCCGATGGTCGGGGCATACGACCGCTCGTTGTCGTTGACGACGATGACCAGGGGGCGGTCCTTGGCGTCCGCGATGTTGTTGAGGGCCTCCCAGGCCATACCGCCGGTCAGCGCGCCGTCACCGATGACGGCGACCACGTGGCTGTCGCGCCCGTGCAGCTGGTTGGCCTTGGCGAGGCCGTCGGCCCAGCCGAGGACGGTCGAGGCGTGCGAATTCTCGATGACGTCGTGCTCGGACTCGGCCTGCGAGGGATAGCCGGACAGGCCGCCCTTCATCTTCAGCCTGGAGAAGTCCTGACGCCCGGTGAGCAGCTTGTGCACGTAGGACTGGTGGCCGGTGTCCCACAGCACCTTGTCCTTCGGCGACTCGAAGACACGGTGCAGGGCGATGGTGAGCTCGACCACGCCGAGATTGGGGCCGAGGTGGCCGCCGGTCTTGGAGACCGCGTCCACGAGGAAGGTCCGGATCTCCTCTGCCAGCCGGTCAAGCTGCTCCAGGCTGAGCCGGTCCAGATCGCGCGGTCCCCTGATGCGGGTCAGCAGCGGCACCCGTGCCTCCTTGCAGTAGGGCTGTGTCGAGCTATTGCCGGGCCCGTCGAGTCTAATGTTCCGCCCGGGCCGATCATGGACGGCCCTCATGTTCGGGGCCATACTTTCGGCCGCCGGCGAGCCCGTGCCCGGCACCCTCACCGGTGCCGGCGTCGGCAGGCGGTCACGGCCGCGGCGCGCCGCGCGGCGGCGACCGG